>JBKDYO010000071.1:0-11554 GCA_046305855.1 Paracoccaceae bacterium | reverse complement strand
CACCAGCCAGCCGCTGATGGCCCGGCCCTTCTTCACGCGGCCCATCGCCTAGCCCTTCGGGACAACGGTGCCGACGATCGGCCCCATCGGGAAACCTCCGTCGTGCCGGTCCAGTTGCGGCGCATAAAGCCGCGAGATGTTGCCGTCGAAGTAAAGCGCGTCCGAAAGGCCAAGCTCGTCCCGGAAAAGCCGCGCGAAGGCGTGGAAGTTCACTTCGTCATTCGAGATCGCGAAAACGGCCCGCGTTCCGTCCTCGCTGACCCCGACGCCGTTGCGCACATAAAGGCTGTCGCTTCCCGGCAGCAGTTTCGGATGCAGTTTGCCCCCGATCACCAGCATCGGGCCGGACTGGGTGGCAAAGCTGCAGACGGGGTCTTCGGCCTTGAAGGCGCGGCTTTCGATGACGCGAAAACCGGCCCCCCAGCAGAAGACTCCGTTCGGCAGGAGGCCGAAGTTGCCGGGTCCGTCGCGGGTCACGAGGGGGGCGATTTCCTCCCCAACTTCGATATGCAAGCCGACTGGCGACAGGTCGCGGTGGTACATGCCCGCATTCATCGCAAAGCCGAGGGTCTGACCCTCGGCCTCCAGCGCTTCGTTCAGCCGGGCAAAGCTGCCATAGGCGCCGTCCGGCCCGGCGTAGAACAGGCGCAGGTTATCGGCCAGCGTCACCTCGCAAAGGGTGTAAGACGCGCCGTCAAAACTCACGTCACGGCAGTCGGCCGCCTCGGCCGCCAGCGGAGCGAGGCTGAAGGCGATGGCAAGCCGCAGCATCAATCTTCGTCCGGGGTATCGAGGTCGCGCTGGACCGAGGGGTCAGCAAAAAGCCGCCGCGTCTCGTCCAGCCGGTCAAAGGTCTCATCGGGGCGAAACCGCAGATCGGGCGCGTATTTCAGCGTCAGTTCGCTGGCCACGCGGTGCCGCAGCTCGGCCTTGTTCCGAGCCAGCGCTACAATCGCATCCTGCACTGGGATCGAGCCCATCAGCGGCATCACATAGACCGTCGCCACCTTCAGGTCAGGCGAGCATGACACCTCGCCCACCGTGATCGACATGGCGTTGAGCTCGGGGTCGTGGATCTCGGCCCGGTTCAGGACATCCGACAGCGTGCGGCGGATCAGTTCCCCCACGCGAAGCTGACGTTGCGACGGGCCGGACCCGGTATTGAAGCGCTTGTTCGACATGGCGTCCCTTTAGGCCCTTTCGCAATTGCCCGCAACGCCGTGCTTTCCCGTCTCGCCTTTAGCCGCTAAGGGAGACGAAACGGAGGTGCACAGCATGGGCGATCAACCGGGATTGGTGGTCACGGGCGCGTCGGGGCGGATGGGCCAGACGTTGATCCAGCTTGCACAGGCGTCAGACCGGCTGCGGCTGGTCGGTTGCGTCGAACGCGCCGGCCACCCGTGGATCGGCCGCGATGTGGGCGAGGCGATGGGTGGCGCGCCAGTGGGCGTCAAGGTCACTGACGACGCGTTGGAGGCCTTCGCCAAGGCCCAGGCCGTCGTCGACTTCACCGCCCCCGCCGCGACGGTCGAGTTTGCGGCCCTTGCCGCCCAGGCCCGCGCCGTCCATGTGATCGGCACCACGGGGCTGGAGCCTGAGCATCTGGCCCGGATCGAGGCCGCAAGTCGTCATGCGGTCATCGTCCGCGCCGGGAACATGTCGCTTGGCGTCAACCTTCTTGTCCGGCTGACCGAGAAGATCGCCGCTGCCCTGGACGCCGACTGGGACGTGGAAATCGTCGAGGCGCATCACCGGATGAAGGTTGACGCCCCGTCGGGCACCGCATTGATGCTTGGGGCCGCCGCCGCGCGGGGCCGGGGTGTGTCGCTTGACAACAGCCGCGTCTCGGGTCGTGACGGCATCACGGGCGCGCGCCACAAGGGCACCATCGGCTTTTCGGCGATCCGCGGCGGGGACATCGTCGGCGAACATGACGTGATCTTCGCCGGCGAGGGCGAGCGTGTGATTCTGCGCCACGTGGCCACCGACCGGTCGATCTTCGCTCGGGGGGCGCTGCGCGCGGCGGTCTGGGGGCAGGGGCAGAAACCCGGTCAATACGACATGATGGACGTTCTTGGCATCTGACCGGTGATCCAAAGCAGCCCTGGGTTCGTATCAGTCGCAGACTGATGCCCGGGGGGACATGATGTTGCGTCTTGCTGCCATTCTGATTGCCATGACCATCGCAGTGCCGGCGGCGGCCGAAAGCTTCGAGCCCGTGAAAGAGAAGACGCGCTTTCTTGACCTGATCAAGGATCGCGAGCTTCGGATCGGACTATACAACCTGTCGCTCAACGTCCTGCCCGACGGCAGCATCGATGGGTCCGCGATGGGCTGGAAGATCACCGGAAGCTGGTCCTGGAAGGACGGCTACTTCTGCCGCGAAATGGACTGGAGCGGCATGGAGATCGGCTTCAACTGCCAGTTGGTCGAGGCTGAGGGTGCCGAGCGGATGCGCTTTACCGTCGATCAGGGCAAGGGCGACAGCGCGACGTTCAAGTTGAGGTAATCTGGCTCATCGCGCATGTGGGCCAGTATCGCAGCCGCCTTACGTTTTGCAAAAGTGATTAAATTTCAATTGTGTTCATGATTTCGCCGCTATGCGACGCGACACCCCCTTATAGCGATTCTCGCTAAATTGGAGGTTACATGCGTTTCGTTCTTGGTATTGCCATTGTCGCGCTCTCGGCCTGCGTCCCGACAGAGCCGGTGGTTTCGGACTTCAACGGTGCCAGCGTAAAGTTGGTCGACTATGCAGCTGGGAAGACCCCGGAGAACCAAGCCGAGGCTACTCGCATTTGTCTGGCGGGTGGGAAACAGCGCGCCGAGTATGCCTCGTCATCCTACAACTCCTACACATATCAGTCGCAGCACCTTTACCTGTGCCTGTAGGAGGGATCAGGTTCCTGCCTTGGCGGGCTTCCCCGCCAAGGTGACTGCAAGCATCCTTGATCCGGCTGGCTGTCGAAAATGTACAACCCCAGCATGCTGCCTGATGCGACCGCGGGGACTTCTGCAACCCGCCGCCCCTCAGAAATCGACCGCTAGGCCCTTCTTCTCCCAGTCGCCATAGCGCACCGGCTCCGGCCCGTCCCGCCCACCAAGCTCTTTCGGCAGCGGGGCCTTGCCTTCGGCGGCCTTGCGACGAGCTTCGGCTTCGGCCAAAGCGCGCTTTGCGGCTGGTGGCAGGGTGTCGTCCATCTGTGGTGCTTCCTTGTGCGCCATCCCGTCCTGATATAGGGCGCTGTCCGAACCAGCAAGGGGACGGCAATGGCCGACGGGGTTGTGGCACGCGCCACTGCAGTGGCGATCCTCGACGGGGTCCTTGGCGAAGGCCGGATGCTGTCGGACTTTTCCGGCGGCGACCTCGCCCCTGCCGACCGCGCCCGTGCACTGCGGCTGGCCGAGACCGTGCTTCGCCACATTGAACCTGCCGACAAGCTTCTCGACCGCTCCCTGCGCAAGTCGCCGCCGCTGACCGTCCGCAATACCCTGCGCTTGGCCGTGGTCGAACGCGCCCAGGGTGCCCCGGCCCATGGGGTCGTCAACGCCGCAGTCGAGATCACCCGACAAGGCGGCAAGCGCACGGCCCATCTTGCGGGCCTCGTCAATGCTGTCCTGCGAGCCCTGCCCGAAACCGTCAGCCTTGCGCCGCAGAAGCTGCCGCGCTGGTTGCGCCAACCCCTTGTCCACATCTACGGCCGCGACATCGTCACGGCCATCGAGGTGGTGCAGGCCCAGGAACCGCCGGTCGACCTGACGCTGCGCCAAGGCTTTCCCGCCCCGGACGGTGAGTTGCTTCCAACCGGAAGCCTGCGCCTGCGCAGTCCTGGCCAGATATCGACCCTGCCTGGCTATGCCGAGGGTGGATGGTGGGTGCAGGACGCCGCCGCTGCGCTGCCGGCAAAGCTTCTGGCCCCCCAGCCCGGCGAACGCATTCTCGACCTCTGCGCTGCGCCGGGTGGCAAGACCCTGCAACTTGCCGCGGCCGGAGCCGATGTCACCGCCCTCGACATCTCTGGCCCCCGCATGGTGCGGGTGCAGGCCAACCTTGCCCGCACGGGCCTGACTGCGACCCTTGTCACCGCCGACGCGCTGCACTGGCAGCCCGATGACCTTTTCGACGCCATCCTTTTGGACGCCCCCTGTTCGGCGACCGGCACGATCCGCCGTCACCCGGACTTGCCCTTCGTGAAGGATGGCTCGGACAGTGCGTCGCTCATCGCGCTTCAATCTGCGCTGATCGACCGCGCCTTAGGCTGGCTGAAACCGGGCGGGCGTCTGGTCTTTTCGACGTGCTCGCTTCTGCCCGAAGAGGGCGAAGTGCAAGTCGCTGCAGCGTTGGAGCGCCATCCGTCCCTGTCGGTCGAGCGCCTTGATCTTGAAGGCATATCTGCGGACTGGTGGACCCCGGAAGGTGCCCTGCGCTTGCGCCCGGATTATTGGGCGGAAAGCGGCGGCATGGACGGTTTCTTCATGGCCCGGCTACGCAAGGCAGGCTGACGGCCGCAGCCTAAAGGACCGCGTGCAGAAACCATCCGGCGGCGAAGGCCGCAGCCGCAAGCGCGGGCCAAAGCAGTGGGGCAAGCGTCCGCTGCGGGCGTGGCGGCGGGGTCGCCGGGTTTCCCGCCCGGATCAGCTGCGCCTCGACAAGCGCCGGAAGCTTCGGACCAAAGCGGCCCAGCACGCGGGCCGTCTTCACCAGATCGCGCAGCACCGCCTTCGGCCCCACATTCTCGCGGATGTAGCGTTCGACGATCGGGCTTGCGACCTGCCAGATGTTGATGTGCGGGTCCAGGGACCGTGCGACGCCTTCGACGACAACCATCGTGCGTTGGAGAAGGATCAGCTCGGTCCGCGTCTCCATCCCGAAGCGTTCCGTCACCTCGAACAGGTAGGACAACAGCCGCGCCATCGAGATGCGGCTGGCGTCCATGCCGAAGATCGGCTCGCCCACCGCACGCAGGGCGCGGGCGAATTCGTCGATGTCGCGGTCAGGGGGGACGTAGCCCGCCTCGAAATGCACCTCGGCGACGCGACGGTAGTTCTTGCTGATGAAACCCATCAGGATCTCGGCATAGACCCGGCGGGTGTATTCATCGATCCGGCCCATGATCCCGAAGTCATAGGCGATGATGTCACCGTTCGCCGCGACCTTCAGGTTGCCCTGGTGCATGTCGGCGTGGAAGAACCCGTCGCGCAGGGCATGGTTCAGGAACAGCTGCAACACCCGCGCGCCCAGCACCCGGCGGTCATGGCCTGCCGCATCGATCAGGGCATTGTCGTTCAGCCCGATGCCTTCGGCCCAGCCCAGCGTCATCACGTTGCGCGACGACAGGAACCACTGCGGCTTCGGGACCTGAAACCCTTCGTCCTTGGCGGTGTTTGCGGCAAATTCGGCGGCGGCCGAGGATTCCAGCCGCAGGTCCAGCTCTCCCATCACCACGCCTTCGAAGTGCTTGATCACTTCGACCGGGCGCAGGCGGCGGGAAAATGGCGCAAGGCGTTCGATCCAGCGGGCGGCCAGATAGAAGGCGTCGATGTCCTTCCTAAAGGCGCGTTCGATCCCGGGGCGGAGAACCTTGACCGCGACCTCCTCGCCCGTGTCCGCCAGCCTTGCGCGGTGGACCTGCGCGATCGAGGCGGCGGCAACGGGTTCGGAGAATTCGCTGAAGATTGTGGAAACCGGCTGCTCCAACTCGGCCTCGATCATCTTCTTCGCGGTCGCGATCGGGAAGGGCGGCAGCTTGTCCTGCAGGTATTTCAGCTGCTGTGACAGCTCCTCGCCCACGATATCGGGGCGGGTCGAAAGGACCTGACCGAACTTGATGTAGGCCGGGCCAAGGGCAGTCAGCGCGCGCGTCGCGGGGGGCAATGCCAGATCACCCTGCAAGCCCAGCCACTTGAACGGCCAGCCCAGCATCCGTGCGGCAAAGCGCAGGCGCGGCGGGGCACGGAAGGCTTCAAGCACCACGTCCATCGCACCCGTCCGCTCCAGCGTGGCGCCGGTGCGGATCAGGCGGATGATGTTGTGGGGACCCTTCACAGCTTCCAGCCGGAATGGAGGGCGGCGATGCCCATCGTCAGGTTGCGGTACTTCACTTGACCGAAGCCCGCCGTCCGGATCATGGCGGCAAAGGTTTCCTGGTCCGGAAACTTGCGAATGGATTCAACGAGGTACTGATACGAGGCGCGGTCTCCCGCAATCACCTGGCCCAGCACGGGGATCACGTTGAAGGAATACAGGTCATAGGCCTTCTGCATCAGGTCATTGGGAATCTGGGAAAACTCCAGCACCATCAGCCGCCCGCCGGGCTTCAGCACCCGGTAGGCCTCGGCCAGAGCATCGGGAATGCGGGTGACGTTCCGGATGCCGAACGAGATCGTGTAGACGTCAAAGCTCGCATCCGGAAACGGCAGCGCCATCGCGTCGCCGACGATCCAGTCCAGACTGGCCGCAAGGCTTTCCGCCTCGGCGCGCTTGCGGCCTTCGACCAGCATCGGCTCGGTCATGTCGCAGACCACTGCCGTTGCCCCGGGCGCGCGCTTCAGGAAGCGGAACGCCACGTCCCCCGTGCCGCCCGCCACGTCCAGCAGCCGCTGGCCGGGCCGGGGCGCAAGCCAGTCCATCATCGCGTCTTTCCAGATGCGGTGGATGCCCAGCGACATTGCGTCGTTCATCACGTCGTATTTCGAGGCCACACGGCTGAAAACGCCATGCACCATCCCGGCCTTTTCGGCCTCGGGCACGTCCTGGAACCCGAAGTGCGTGGTCTTGTCCTCGGTCATTCCGTGCCGCCCGAAAATTGCCATCCGTCGGGGATATAGCGCCCGCGACCCGTGAAGGGAAACCGCAAACTGCCGCAGGGGGGATGATGCAGGCCGAGGTGGAGCGTTTTGTCTGGACCCTTGCCCTGTCGCTGGGGGCGGGTGCCGCGTTCTTCGTCCTGCGGATTGTCCTGGCCTGGCGGTTGCGCAAGCGCATGCCCGCAGGGCTGGTGCCGAAGGGCAGCGAGCTTCACCAGCCTGACGGCATGTCGCGCATCGTCTCGCTGATCGGCGTCGATGCGCCGGTGGCAGAAACGCTGGGTACCCGGCGACTGCGGGCCACGCTGGGGCTGAAGCTTGTGTATTGGGGCGTGCTGGTGGCGCTGATTGTCGTGGCGGGACAGATGCAGGCGCAGCTTTTCGGGACCGAAGCGGCGCTTGTTGTGTTGGTGGTCTACCTCGCCCTGCACGCGACCTTCTACGAGATCCGCTATGACCGCGACACGATCACCCTGCCGCGCTGGTGGTTCGGCCACACGACGCACAGATGGCGCGACCTTGAGGCTGTGACGGAACGGCAAGGCTGGTTCCTCGCCTTTCACTTTCGCGGCGGCAAGGTGGTGCAGGTGCACAAGTACGTTGTGGGTTACGCTGCTTTGCGGGAAAAGGCAGAGGCCGTCCTGCGCGAGGTCTGAATGCCCGAACTGCCCGAGGTTGAAACCGTCCGCCGTGGCCTTCTGCCGGTCATGGAAGGCGCGGTCATCGAGTGGGCCGAGGTCAATCGACCCGATCTGCGCTGGCCCCTGCCAGAACGCATGGCCGACCGGCTGACCGGCAAGCGGGTCACGGCATTGCGGCGGCGATCAAAGTACATCCTCGCCGACCTCGACAGCGGCGAGACGCTTCTTGTGCATCTGGGCATGTCGGGGCGGATGCTGATATCCGGCGCGCAGCTGGGGACGTTTTACCACGACCACCCCGCGCCGCAGAAACACGACCATGTCGTCCTGAACATGGACGGGGGCGCGCGGGTCACCTTTAACGACGCCCGCCGCTTTGGCGCGATGGACCTGATGCCGACTGACCGCGCCGCCGAACACATGCTGCTGAAGGACCTCGGCCCCGAACCCTTCGGCAACGATTTTAACGAGCCCTACCTTGCCGGCCGGTTGCGGAGGCGGAAGACCCCGATCAAGGCGGCTCTGCTGGATCAGCGGATCGTCGCGGGGCTTGGCAACATCTATGTGGCCGAAACCCTGTTCCGTGCGCGGATCAGCCCATTGCGGCTGGCGGGCGACCTGGCAGAAGCGCAGGTCCACGGCCTTGTCCCGATCATCCGCGAGGTACTGGCCGAAGCCATCGAGGCCGGGGGGTCATCCTTGCGCGACTTTCGGCAGGCGAATGGCGAGCTTGGCTATTTTTCCAAGCATTTCCAAGTCTATGACCGCGAAGGTGACCCCTGCGAAACCCCCGGTTGCAAGGGCACGATCACCCGCACGGTGCAGTCCGGGCGGTCCTCGTTCTGGTGCCCCTCCTGCCAGAGGTGACTTGCCAACGCGCCGTTTGGTGCTAGGAGTCACCGCGACTGCCAACAGGGAGGCCGACATGGCCTATGAAACGCTGATCGTCGAGATCGAGGACTATGTCTCGCTGATCCGGCTGAACCGCCCCGATGCCATGAACGCGCTGAACTCCACTCTGATGCGGGAGCTTGCGGCGGCGGTGTCGGCGGCGGAAGCGAATGACCGGGTGCGCTGCATCGTCATCACCGGGTCGGAGAAAGCCTTCGCAGCCGGAGCCGACGTCAAGGAAATGGCCGAGAAGACCTACATCGACGTCTTCTTCGATGACCTGTTCGGCCCCGAAGTGCATACCATTTCCCGTGCCCGGAAGCCGATCATCGCGGCCGTTGGCGGCTACTGCCTGGGCGGTGGCTGTGAGCTTGCCATGCTCGCCGATTTCATCATTGCCGCCGATACCGCAAAGTTTGGCCAGCCGGAAATCAACCTTGGAATCGTGGCTGGGCTGGGGGGCACCCAGCGGCTGACCCGCGCCGTCGGCAAGTCGAAGTCGATGGACATGCACCTGACTGGGCGCTTCATGGACGCAGGCGAGGCAGAACGCTGCGGCCTTGTCAGCCGGGTCGTTCCGGCGAAAAGCCTGATCGAAGAGGCGATGAAGGCCGCACAGAAGATCGTCGAGAAATCCATCGTGACCGCGATGGTGGTCAAGGAATGCGTGAATCGGGCGCAGGAAACTTCTCTGACCGAGGGGATGCTGTTCGAGCGACGGATGTTCCAGGCGACATTCGCGACCGAAGATCAGAAGGAAGGCATGGCCGCTTTCCTGGAAAAGCGCCAGCCTCAGTTCCGCGACAGATGACGCCGCGACCGCTAGGGCTTTTCAATCCGGAATTTTTCCCTTAAAGGCCAGCGTCACATGCGCGTGGGCCCGCTTAGGCAAGAATCAGATCCATCCTTCGGGATGGGGCCTTCTGGTCTTTCGTGCGACGAATTGAAACCGAAAGACCGCAAGGAAGCCACCCATGGCAAATACTGCCCAGTCCAAAAAGCGCGCCCGTCAGGCCGACGCCCGCTACGCCGTCAACAAGGCGCGCCGCTCGCGTATCCGCACCTTCCTCCGCAAGGTCGAAGAGGCCATCGCTTCGGGCAATCCCGATGCAGCCCAGGCCGCACTCAAGGCCGCCCAGCCCGAGCTTGCCCGTGGCGTGACCAAGGGCGTGCTGCACAAGAACACCGTGGCCCGCAAGATGTCGCGCCTCGCCTCGCGCGTGAAGGCCGTCGTCACCGTCAAGGCCTGATCAGGGGCCTGATCCACGGGTCTGATCGGGCCACAACGGACCGAATCCGGAACAGACAGGGCGCGCCCGCAAGGGTTGCGCCCTTCGGCGTTTTCACGCCTTCCGGCTGCAGGATTCCCACCCTGCGTTGCCGATTTGCCAGAGCCTTCGGATTCGGGTTTCGGGAATCCCTGTCAAGCGAGATGTTCGGTTGCAGAGCCCGCGGCGGGCTTGTTAGCGTCTCTGTGCGATTCACTTCGTCTTGGGGGACTGGAACGGGTCGCAAAGGGAAAGCTGCTGCACGGATTTTGACGCGACCATCGCGGCCCTGTCCGAGTTTTCCGTTTGCGATCAATGAAATGGAGGTGGCATCCAAGCCATCCCATGCTCTGCGGCTAAGCCGTTGGTCAAACGGCAACCGTAGTGTGCGTTCATCTGTCCCACTGACAAACCGTTGAACCTGACCGCCTTTCTGGCGGAAGGGGCGGTTTGGTCGACGTGGCTCGCTCAAGAAAGAAACAGGGCAGGATCGGGGCGCAAGCCACCGGCTCAGGGATTTGGCAGGTCGACGAATGACGAATGAAACCTGGGGGCAGGTTCGGGAAGAGCTGATCAAGCGGGTCGGCAAACACAACTACACGACCTGGATCGAACCGCTGAAACTGTCGCAGCTGAAGAACGGCGTGGCGCAGTTCGAAGTGCCGACGATTTTCTTCGGCGACTGGGTTCAGCGCAATTACGGTGACCACATCCGGTCGCAGCTGACCAGCGCAGGTGCGCCCGTTGATCGCCTGGAGTTTGCCGTGGGCACCGCCGCCCCGGTCGAGGCCCGCCGGGTGCCCACAAAGGCCGCGCTCAAGCCCGCACGTCTTCGGGTGTCCGAAGAGGAATTGCCGGGCGCACCGCTCGACGCCCGTTTTACCTTCGACAGTTTCGTCGTCGGCAAGCCCAATGAACTGGCTCATGCCGCTGCACGCCGGGTGGCCGAAGGTGGGCCGGTGACCTTCAACCCGCTGTTCCTGTACGGCGGCGTCGGTCTTGGCAAAACGCACCTGATGCATGCCATCGCGCATGAGCTGCAAGCCCGCCGCCCGGACCAGCGCGTGCTTTACCTCTCGGCGGAACAGTTCATGTACCGCTTCGTGCAGGCCTTGCGCGATCGTCAGGTGATGGACTTCAAGGAGCTTTTCCGCTCGGTCGACGTGCTGATGGTCGATGACGTTCAGTTCATCGCCGGCAAGGATTCGACGCAGGAAGAGTTCTTCCACACCTTCAACGCCCTGGTGGACGCCAACAAGCAGATCGTCATTTCCGCTGACCGTGCCCCGGGCGAAATCAAGGATCTCGAAGACCGCATCAAGTCGCGCCTGCAATGCGGCCTGGTCGTCGATCTGCATCCGACCGATTATGAACTGCGGCTCGGTATCCTGCAGCAGAAGGTCGACTACTACCGTTTGCAGTACAAGGGACTGGTCCTTGCCGATGGCGTGCTTGAATTCCTCGCGCACCGCATCACCACCAACGTCCGCGTGCTGGAAGGCGCTTTGACCCGTCTCTTCGCCTTCGCCAGCCTCGTAGGCCGCGAGATCACGCTCGACCTTGCCCAGGATTGCCTTGCCGACATCCTGCGCTCCTCCGACCGCAAGCTGTCCATCGAGGAAATCCAGCGCAAGGTGGCCGAGCACTACAACATCCGCCTCTCGGACATGATCGGGCCGAAACGGCTGCGCAACATCGCGCGGCCCCGGCAGGTGGCGATGTATCTGTCCAAGCAGCTGACCCCGCGTTCCTTGCCGGAAATCGGCCGCCGCTTCGGGGGCCGCGACCACACCACGATCATGCACGGCGTGCGCAAGATCGAAGAGCTGATGACCACTGACAGCCAGTTGGCCGACGATCTGCAGCTTCTGCGTCGCCTTCTGCAGGGTTAAGCGCAGGGGCCGCTCTTGACGGCCCCGGCAAAGCCTTTCACAGTCCCATCCAACA
>JBKDYO010000070.1:0-3915 GCA_046305855.1 Paracoccaceae bacterium | reverse complement strand
GCGGCACGCGGGGCCTGGAAGCGCGTCACCGAGACGGTCGAGGTGCTGGACCGCCAGCCCGTCCCGATGAAGCTGCCCGCGCCGGTGCGGTCGCTGAAGATCGAAGGGATCACCGTAGCGGCGCCCGGCAATGGGCGCGTGCTGCTGAGCGACGTGACCTTCGAGGCCACGGCGGGTCAGGTCATCGGCATCATCGGGCCCAGCGGCGGCGGCAAGTCGACGCTGGCCCGCGCGCTGACCGGGGTCTGGCCGACCCTGCGCGGCTCGGTGCGGCTGGACGACGCCGAACTGTCCCAGTGGAGCGACGCCGACCGCGGGGCCTCGGTCGGCTATCTTCCTCAGGATGTCGCGCTGCTCGATGCGTCAGTCGAAGAGAACATCGCCCGGCTTGATCCCAATGCGAGCCCGAACCTGGTAGTAGAGGCGTCCCGCGCTGCGGCGGTCCACGAGATGATCGTCCGTCTCCCGGAAGGCTATCGCACGCATCTGGGCCCGATGGGCACGGCGCTCTCTGGCGGGCAGCGGCAGCGGCTGGGTCTGGCGCGGGCGCTCTATGGCAACCCGTTCATCGTCGTTCTTGACGAGCCGAACGCCAACCTCGACCCGGAAGGCGAAGCGGCGCTGACTGCGGCCATCGAAAGCGTCAAGGCGCGCGGTGGGATCGTCGTGGTGATCGCACACCGCCCGTCGGTCCTGCAGTCCTGCGACCTGATTGGCGTGGTTCAGCGCGGCAAGCTGACGAACTTTGGTCCGCGCGACCAGGTTATGAACCCGCGTCCTGTGGCGGCTGCGTCTGCCCCCGCTCCGGTCACGGCGACAACCGCCACCCCGCGACGCAAGCCGAACGCCTCGCGGCGCCTTAAGGAGGCCAGCGTCGCTGGTGGCAAGGGAGGTAACGCATCGTGATCGAGGTAAAGGGAACCCGCACCGGAAGTGCCGCACCTGATCCCACGGATCCAATGGGGCTGCGCAAGCCGCTGGAAGCAGGAACGGGGGCCGCGTCGGGCCTGCTTGTCGGATTGCTTGGTCTGGCGGTCTATCTCCGCTCGTTCCTCTGGGCCGAGCCGGCACAGGCGCAAGTCGCAACAGAGCCGGAAGGGAAAGTGCCAGATGAAGAAGGGAATTCCGCGCGCCCGGCATCGCGAGTCTCGTTGAAACTGGCCGCAAGTGAGCAGCCGACACAGGGCGAACCCGCAGTATCGAACGAAGCGGCGGCGGATACCCTGACCCCGCAGATCTTCTTCGCCTCCACTGACCTTGGTGTGCCGGCGCTTATCGCACCTGCGATGGTCCCCGGCTTTGTTCGGGACTTCGCGGCCAACACACCGCTGCCGCCCTTCGATCGCCCGGGGCGCACGCAGTTGCCGGACGCGGCGCAGAAGCCGATCCCGATCTCGGTTCCCGGAGAGTCTGACTTTGGCAAGCTCCTGGCTTCCGACGAATCCGGTGACGTGCCTGACGAAGAGGACGAGGACGACGTCGACCTGACAGAGCCCGAGGTCACTCAACGCAACCGCGCGCCGCGCAGCAACGGGCCGGTGTATCTTGGCGATGTCGGTAGTGGTGCCACCCTAGCCATCGCCCTGTCGCACCTCCTTTCCAACACCTCGGACGAGGACAACGACGCGTTATCGGTTGCGGTTGCCAACACCACGTCCGGCTCGGTGCAGCCGCACAATGCCGGATGGCGCTATCTGGCCGACGCCGACCACCTGGGCGAGGTCGAGATAAGCTTCCAGGTGTCGGACGGGCAGCACAGCGTCCTTCAATCCGCCACCCTTACGGTGATCGAGAACCTGCACGAAGGCACTGCGGATGCCGATCTGATCCTGGGGACCGAAGGGCGCGACCGGGTGCTGGCCCATGACGGTGACGACAACATCGCGACCTTCTTCGGGCGGGATGTCGTCTTCGGGGGAAAGGGCGACGACAACATCGCCGGTGGGGCAGGTCGCGATAGCCTTTTCGGTGACGAGGGGGATGATCTCATTGCCGGAGGTGCCGATGCCGACCTGATCTTCGGCGGCGACGGCGACGACCGGCTGTACGGCGAGGCGGGGGACGACGAGGTTCACGGCGATGCAGGCAATGACCTGGTCGACGGCGGTGAGGGTGCGGACACGCTGACGGGTGACGAGGGCGACGACAGCCTTTTGGGCGGCGATGGCGACGATGTTCTTGCCGGGGGCGAGGGGGACGATCTCGCGCAGGGCGGGTCCGGCCTTGATGTGATCTTCGGCGATGACGGCAATGATGCGCTTCTGGGCGATGCGGGCGCGGACCTTCTGTTCGGGGGCCAGGGGGACGACAGCCTCGACGGCGGCGCGGACGATGACGTACTGTCCGGGGGCGACGGCGGCGACCTTCTCAAGGCTGGCAGTGGCAATGACCTTGCCGCCGGGGGCGACGGTGACGACCGGATCGAAGGCGGTGCCGGGTCGGACCACCTGACCGGCGAGGCCGGGAATGACCTTCTCATCGGTGGCGACGGGGCAGACACGATCGCGGCCGGCTACGGCGACGACGTGGTGCTGATCGACATCGACCTTGCCGCCGATCTTCTGGACGGGGGCGAAGGCTTTGACCAGCTTGTTGCGGCACCCGAAAGCGGCGACGTCCTGTTCGACCTGATCCAGGGGACCGTGACCGGCGACGAAGGCCCGGCAGACACGATTTCGGGTTTCGAAGCCTTTATCGGCAACTCGGGTGATGACGTCTTCCTGATCGGCGAAGGCGAGGCGACGCTGACCGGCAACGATGGAGCCGACCTCTTCGCCTTCGTTCAGGGCGACCGGCTGGGCAGTCCCCAATCGTCTTACGGCATCACAGATTTCTCGACGGCCGACACCTTGACCTTCAGCAATCAGATGGCCGGCCTCAGCATGCGAAAGGCTCAGCGCAGCATCGAGGACAGGATCGAGGAATTCTTCACCGAGTTCACCGAACGGTTCGAAGCCGACGTGCCGCGCCTGCGATACTTCCACGAATGGCAGGAGACCTACCAGCGCACGATCGTCGAAGTCGACTTCGATCGTGACCAAACCGCCGACCTCGTGCTGACGCTTGAGGGCGGCCACGAATTCGACTTCTCCACGCTTGCGACCTGACCAAGGAAAAGACCATGCATGACACTCAGTTCCCCGATCAGGCCGAAAAGCCGACGAAAGCCTTCGACAGGCTTGGCGGCCGTGTTCTCTTTGGCATTGTCCTTGCGGTCGGTCTTCTGGGCGGGGTCGGAAGCTGGGCTGTCACCGCGCAGCTTTCGGGCGCAGTGATCGCCACCGGGACCGTGCAGGTTGACGAAAACCTGAAGGAGGTCCAGCACCGCGATGGCGGCATCATTGCCGATATTCTGGTCAAAAAGGGCGATGTCGTCGCCGCGGGCCAGACTATGTTCCGGCTTGATGACGCCCAGTCCAGGGCCGAGCTTTCGATCCTGCAGGCTCAACTTGTCGACGCCGAGGCGCGGCGCGCACGGCTTGTCGCCGACCGGGATGGCCTTTCCGAAATCGTCTTTCCGGATCGGCTGAAGATCGACGAGGCGAAGTTTGCCGACATCACCAACGGCGAACTGCGTCTTCACGCGGGAAACCTGGCCAACCGCCGGAACAATCGCCAGCAGCTTGAACAGGGCGTGCTGCAGATCGAGGAAGAGATCACCGCCCTGAATGCGCAACGGGCCGCCTTGGTCGAAGAGGTGGCACTTGTCGAGGCCACACAGAAACGTGTGAAGGACCTAGAAGCGAAGAAGCTGATCGAGACCGCGCGGGTCGATGAGGTCGCGCGCGAGATCACCCAGCTTCGGGGCCGCCTTGGCGAGATCGACGCCAACATCGCCCGGTCCCGGTCGCGGATCAGCGAGGTGCAGATGCGCATCCTCGCGATCGACGAAGTCGCCCGGACCGAGGCGCAGAA
>JBKDYO010000069.1:0-8164 GCA_046305855.1 Paracoccaceae bacterium | reverse complement strand
TTTCGGGACACGGCGGGGGAATGTGCCGGTGATCTCGGCGCTGTCGACGCTCGCCTATGACGGGCGGCGGGGCGAGTTCTTCGAAAGCCAGCTTGTTGCCGCGTTGAAGATCCTGCAGGCGGGGGATGTCTCTCCTGCGGGGATGACGGGCAGCTGGGCCGGGGCGATGGGGCATACCCAGTTCATTCCAACGAGCTATCTGGCCTTTGCGGTGGATTTCACCGGCGACGGGCGGCGGGATATCTGGGGCGAGGACCCGACCGATGCGCTGGCCTCGACGGCGGCCTATCTGGCGAAGTCGGGCTGGACGACCGGTCTGCCCTGGGGGATGGAAGTCACGGTGCCCGCGGGCTTTAGCGCGGGGCTTCTGGGTCGCGGCAAGGGCAAGTCGGCGGCGGAGTGGCAGGGGTTGGGCGTGCGCTCGGCGGACGGTCGGCCGCTGGCGGGCGGCTCGATCATCGCGGGCGGCAATGGTGGCGGCGGGCCGTATTTCCTGCTGACGCAGAACTTTGCGACGATCCTGCGCTACAACAACGCGCAGAACTACGCGATTGGCGTCGGGCATCTGTCGGACCGGCTTCTCGGGCGGGGGGCGGTGCAGGCGTCGTTCGGGCCGGACGCGAGCGGCATGACGCAAGGCGACCGGCAGGATTTGCAGCGGCTGCTGACCTCGGCGGGCTTTGACACGGGCGGCACGGACGGGGTGATGGGAGCAAAGACGAAGGCCGCGATCAGCGCCTATCAGGCCAGCGTCGGGTTGCCGGTGACGGGCGAGCCGTCTTTGGAGCTTTTGCGCCGGCTGCGGTGACCCGAGGTCGTGTGACCCTGCCTATCAGCTGGCAGCATGGACATGCGCGGTGCGGATCACCCGTTCGCAGTGTTGCGACAGCTGCTTGCGGTTGTCGAAGGCATCGACCGGGACTTCCGGGTGGAACGTGACCTCGACGCGACCCTGCCGTGGCGTGGCGAGGGTCTTGAGCAGATGGCTCGCGAAGTCCATGTCGCCCCACCAGCCGTAGTGCCTGCGGTCTTCGCCATCCGGGGCGTAAAAGACCACGGTCACCGGCTGGATATGCATCGACCGGACGAGGTTCGGGGCGAAGAAGGCCTCGAACAGGGTGGATTTGAATGGCAGGACGCGGATCGCGTCCGTGCTGGTGCCCTCGGGGAAGAAGAGCAGCCGATGCCCAGCCTGCAGACGGGATTCGAAGATGTCCTGCTGTTTCTTCGCCTCGGTTCCCTTGCGGGCAATGAAGACGGTGCCGGTGGCACGGGCCAGCCAGCCGATGCCGGGCCAGGCAGCGACCTCGGACTTGGCGACGAAGTAGACGGTCTGCGCGGCGTTCAGCACGAAGATGTCGAGCCAGCTGGAGTGGTTGGCGACAATGGCTCCGGGTTTTGTCATCGGGCGGCCATGGACGATGAGCGGCAGGCGCAGAAGGCGGAGCGCGGTGCGGCAGACCAGCCTGGTGATGTGCGGCGTCACGGGGCGGGATTGCCCGAAAAGCGGCCATTCCACCAGCCGGACCAGAAGCAGCACCAAAAGCCCGCCATAGGTCAGCGACCCGACCAGCGTGCCGCGCCACAACACGCGCAGCCAGCCAAGCGGCGGGATGCGCAGGGGTGGCGGCGGGACGTTCTCCCAACCGGTCATGCGCCCGCCTTCCGGATGTAGAATTCGCGGTGGCGGGCCGACATCTGGCCGGTGTCCATCACGAGGCAGACGTCGGTGGTGTTGAAATCGCGGTCAATCCAGGCGCCGTCGCCGACAAAGCCGCCAAGGCGCAGGTAGGCCTTGATCAACGCCGGGGTCGCGACCATCGCGGCGCGGCGATCAAGGTTCGCGACGGGAATGAGGTTCATCTCCTGCCGGTGTGGGGGCAGGGCGCGGACCCGCATTTCTGGGGGGGCGAGGTGGTGGTGATGCAGATAGGACAGCGACTGGGCGAGGGCCGCGACATCCGTGCCGTGAAAGCTGGCCGCGCCGAACAGAACCTCGATGCCCCGGTCGAGAACGTATTCCGCCAGCCCGTTCCAGAGATGGAACATCGCTGTGCCGCCGCGGTGGTCGGCGTGGACGCAGGACCGGCCAAGTTCAAGAAGCTTGCGGCCGGACGCAAGCAGGGGCGTCAGGTCGAACTCGGTTTCCGAATAGAAGCGCCCGGCTGCATCCCGCCGGTCGCTGGGCAGAACGCGGTAAGCGCCGATGACATGGGCAAGGCTTTCAGGGTCGATGCGGCGGTCGACGAGGACCAGGTGGTCGAAATGTTCATCGAACGCGTCGCGTTCGAGGCCCGCCGCATGATCGACCAGCGGGCCATTGCCGCCCAGTTCCCGGACAAAG
This sequence comes from Paracoccaceae bacterium, assembly GCA_046305855.1. GTDB lineage: Bacteria > Pseudomonadota > Alphaproteobacteria > Rhodobacterales > Rhodobacteraceae > Tabrizicola. The sequence continues at coordinate 5,820 of JBKDYO010000069.1, read as the reverse complement.
ACCTGGTAGCGCAAAGCCTGCGCTGCGGTCAGATCCTGGGGCGTGGTCGCCAGCCGCACTGCGTAGGGGCTCTCTTCGGCAGACATCACTTTGGTCTGGGGCTTTGTTCAGGGCTTGTGGCTGACCTGACTTAGCCATGGGTCGGCAGCTTTGCAACCGTCTGTCCGTTCGCGCAGTTTTGTAGCAATTCCCGGTTGAGTTTCGCGCGCGAATTCGCACTATGGGTGTTCAGGCCCCACAACCGGCAGAAGGAAGACGCGCCTCATGTCGATCACTACCTTGCCGGCATGTTCGAAGTTCACTGTCACTTTGTTGTCGATGTTCGACTGTACCTGACCGAGACCCCAGTCCGCCTGATCCGGGTGGCGTACCAGCATTCCCGGCTCCAGAAGTGCAGACATTTCCAGTCCTTTTCCCAGGTGCATCGCATGCAAGACAAGCCCGACCTCGCCGCCCTGATCGCCTCGCGCATCTGCCATGACCTTATCAGCCCGATCGGCGCGATAGGCAACGGGGTAGAGCTTCTGGCGATGGAACCCGGGGGCGTCCGGCCCGAGATGGCGCTGATTTCCGAAAGCGTGGCCAATGCGAATGCGCGGATCAGGTTCTTCCGGGTCTGTTTCGGTCAGGCGGCCAGCGACCAGCGCATCTCGCGGTCGGAGGTGGCATCGATTCTGGGGGATCTGGGGCGCGGGGGGCGGATCAGCTATGCCTGGACAAGCCCCGGCGACCTTTCGCGGCGCGAAGTGCGGCTGGCGTTCCTGTTGCTGCAATGCCTGGAAAGCGCCCTGGCCTATGGCGGCAAGATCGGTGTGACGCGGTCCGACCTGGGCTGGACGGTGCTGGCCGAAGCGCCTCGGCTGAAGGTGGACCCGGCCCTGTGGGAAGTGCTGACCGAGCCGCGCGCCCCGGCCGAGATCGGGGCGAACCAGGTGCATTTCGCGCTGGTCCCCGAGGAACTGGCGCGTCAGGGCCGCCGGCTGGTGACCGATATTGGCGAGACGACGATCAAACTGACCTTCTGACGCTCAGGTCCGGATCGTCCCGTCGCCGGTCACGAGGTACTTGAAGCTGGTCAGCTGTTCCGCCCCGACGGGGCCGCGCGCGTGCATCTTGCCGGTGGCGATGCCGATTTCCGCGCCCATGCCAAACTCTCCACCATCTGCGAACTGGGTCGAGGCGTTGCGCATCAGGATCGCCGAGTCGAGCTCTCGGAAGAACCGTTCCGCAGTGGCGTCGTTTTCGGTCAGGATCGCCTCGGTATGCTGGCTGCCGTATTTGCGGATATGGGCGATGGCTTCATCCACCCCATCCACCAGCTTTGCCGCAATGATCATGTCAAGGAATTCGCGCCCGAAATCATCGGGTTGCGCCTTCTTGGTGCCGGGGATTTTCAGCAGTTCGCCCTCGGTGCGAACCTCGACGCCTGCCTTGATGAGGTCCTCGATCAGCACTCCGCCATGCTTGGTGTAGAACTGCCAGTCGATCAGCAGGCATTCCGCCGAGCCGCAGATACCGGTGCGACGGGTCTTGGAGTTGAGGACAACGCGGCGCGCCTTTTCAAGGTCGGCATCGCGGTCGGCGTAGACGTGGCAGATACCTTCAAGGTGCGCAAAGACCGGCACCCGCGCTTCGCGCTGGACCAGACCGACAAGGCCCTTGCCGCCACGGGGGACGATGACGTCGATCCACTGCGTGGCCTGCAGCATGGCCGTCACCATCTCGCGGTCGCGAGTCGGGATGAACTGGATCGCCGCCTCGGGAAGATTGGCCGAGCGCAACCCGTCCAGCATGCAGGAATGGATCGCTTCCGAGGTCTCGAAGCTTTCCGAGCCGCCACGCAGGATGACGGCATTGCCGGACTTGAGGCAAAGCGCGCCTGCGTCGGCAGTGACGTTGGGGCGGGATTCGTAGATCACGCCGACAACTCCCAGCGGGGTCGCGACGCGCTGGATGTGAAGGCCGTTCGGGCGGTCCCATTCGGCAAGGATGCGGCCGACAGGGTCTTTCTGTTCGGCGATCTGGCGCAGCGCATCGACGATCCCGCGCAGGCGGTTGTCGTCCAGGCGCAGACGGTCGAGCATCGCGGGGCTCAGGCCCTTCGCGGCCCCCGCGTCGAGATCAAGCGTGTTGGCGTCAAGAATTTCGCTCCGACGCCGCCAGACCGCATCAGCGGCAGCGATCAGCGCGGTGGCCTTGCGTTCCGAGGAGGCGCAGGCAAGCTCGGCCGCCGCTGCGCGGGCCTTACGGCCGATCTCGGTCATCAGGTCGGTGAACTGGCCGTCCATTGCGCTTCCTTTCCGTCCGGGCTGCGGAGTTTTCGAAAACTCCGCGCCGGAAATTTCAAAATTTCCGGTCCGATTTCTTTGAAGAAATCGGCGCCTACACCACCATGTCGTCCCGATGCACCAGCGCCGCGCGGCCCTGGTAGCCGAGGATCGCCTCGATCTCGCCGGACCGATGCCCGGCGATCTTGCGGGCTTCGGCGGAAGTATAGCGCACCAGACCCTTGCCGAGAACCACGCCCTCGGGCGACAGGATCGCCACTGGCTCGCCCCGGCCAAAGCTGCCGGTCACCTTGGTAACTCCGGCGGGCAGCAGGCTTTTACCGGCCTTGAGGGCAGTCACCGCGCCAGCGTCCAGGACCAGCTCGCCTTTGGGCTTCATCGCGTTGATCCAGCGTTTCCGCGCGACATGCGGATCGGCAGATGGGACAAACCAGGTGCGGGCAGCCCCTTCGGCCAGTGCCTTCAGCGGGCGAAGCACCGACCCTTCCATGATCGCCATGGCGCAGCCGCCCGCGACGGCGGTCTTGGCGGCGAGGAGCTTGGTCTTCATCCCGCCCTTCGACATTCCGGAAATCGGGTCGCCAGCCATCGCTTCGACCTCGGGCGTGATGGTGTCGACCACGTCAAAGCGGGTGGCAGTGGGGTCTTCCTTGGGGTTGGCAGTGTAGAACCCGTCGACATCCGACAGAAGGATCAACTGGTCCGCCCCCGCCGTCACTGCGATCTGGGCGGCGAGGCGGTCGTTGTCGCCAAAGCGGATTTCGTCGGTCGCGACAGTGTCGTTCTCGTTCACGATTGGGACGACTCCCAGACCAAGGAGCGTCTCCATCGTCGCGCGGGAGTTCAGGTAGCGGCGGCGATCCTCGGTATCTTCCAGCGTCACCAGCACTTGCGCGGTGGTGATGCCGTGCGGGGCGAGCACTTCCTCATAGGCGCGGGCAAGGCGGATCTGGCCCACGGCGGCGGCGGCCTGGGATTGTTCCAGCGTGAGAACCCCGTCCCCAAGGTTCAGAACCTTGCGCCCCAGCGCGATCGAGCCGGAGGAGACGAGGACGACATCGGTGCCGCGGGTCTTCGCCTCGGCCACGTCCAGCGCCAGCGCTGCCAGCCAGGACTGTTTCAGCCCGGTCTTGCGGTCGACAAGAAGCGCCGAGCCGATCTTGACCACCAGCCGTTTGGCCGTGCGGATGTCAGGAGCGGCAAGCGTCAGGCCCGAACTCAAGGCTGCCACGGCGTCGACTCCTGAACCGGGGCCTCGCCGTGAATGGTGGCGTAAAGCGTGCGGAGGACGTCCGGAAGGCCTTTGCCCGAGACGCCGGAAATGACGAAAACCGGCCCACCAGAGGCCTTTTCCAAAGCGCGGCGGCGGTCGGTGATCTGTTTTGCATCCATCGCGTCGGTCTTGTTCAGCGCGAGGATCCGCGGCTTGTCGCCGAGAACGTCCGAATAGGCCTCAAGCTCGGTCACGATGGTGCGGTAGTCCTTGGTGATCGTCGAAGACGTGCCATCGACAAGATGGAGAAGCACTTTGCAGCGTTCGACGTGGGCAAGGAACTGGGTGCCAAGGCCGCGGCCTTCGGAGGCGCCTTCGATCAGGCCGGGGATGTCGGCCATGACGAATTCATGCCCGTCGATGCCGACAACGCCAAGGTTCGGAACGAGCGTCGTGAAGGGGTAGTCGGCAATCTTCGGCCGGGCGTTCGACACGGCGGCAAGGAAGGTCGACTTCCCGGCGTTCGGCAGTCCTACAAGCCCCGCATCAGCAATCAGCTTCAACCGCAGCCAGATGGTGCGCTCGATGCCTTCCTGGCCGGGGTTGGCGCGGGCGGGCGCGCGGTTGGTCGAGGACTTGAAGCGCAGGTTGCCCCAGCCACCGTTGCCGCCCTGGGCCAGAAGCACGCGCTGGCCGACGCGGGTGAGGTCGGCCAGCACGGTTTCCTCGTCCTCGTCCAGAATTTCAGTGCCAAGCGGGACCTTCAGCGTGATGTCGGCGCCGGTCTTGCCGGTCTTCTGGCTGCCCATGCCGGGCTGGCCGGATTTGGCGAAGAAATGCTGCTGGTAGCGATAGTCGATCAGCGTGTTCAGACCTTCGACCGCCTCGGCCCAGACCGAGCCGCCATGGCCGCCATCGCCACCGTCGGGCCCGCCGAACTCGACGAATTTCTCGCGCCGGAACGACACGCAGCCTGCGCCGCCGCCGCCAGAGCGGATGTAGACGCGTGCGAGGTCGAGGAACTTCATGGACTTGGCTTTCGGGCAGAGGATCAAAGCGCGGGGATACAGGAAGCGGGGCAGATGCTCAAGCGCGTGTGCCCATTGCCGCAGGGCCTTGAAGGCAGGGGAGGGCAGGCCTAGTGTCCGGGCCAAGACGAAAGGGTCATGCGATGGCGGGCAAGCGCAGCATTTTCGAAGAGGTCGGAGCGGAAGCGAAGGCTCCGTCCGCGCCGGTCGGGGGCGGGATCGACGCCCGGCCAAAGGGGGCGCGGCGCGGTATTCGGCTGTGGCTGGTGGCGCTGTTCCTGCTGGTCGCGACGATGATCGTGGTGGGTGGGCTGACACGGCTGACGGACAGCGGGCTGTCGATCACCGAATGGAAGCCGGTCACGGGGGCCCTGCCGCCGATGGATGACGCCACCTGGCAGTCGGAGTTCGAGAAGTATCAGGCAATCCCGGAATATCAGTTGCAGAACAAGGGGATGACGCTGGAGGCCTTCAAGACCATCTACTGGTGGGAGTGGGGGCATCGGCAGCTGGGCCGGTTGATCGGCGTCGTCTGGGCGGTTGGGTTCGCAGGCTTTGCGCTGGCACGGGCTATCCCGGCGGGCTGGACCGGGCGGCTTTTGCTTTTGGGCGCTTTGGGTGGCGCGCAGGGGGCGATTGGGTGGTGGATGGTGTCCTCGGGCCTCTCGGGCGACCGGCTGGACGTGGCCTCGTACCGCCTTGCGACGCATCTGGGGCTGGCCTTCGTGATCCTTGGTTTCATCGCCTGGTATGTGTTCCTGCTGGGCCGGACCGAGGCCGAGCTGATGACCGCCCGGCGGGGACGTGAGGCCAAGCTTTTTGGGCTGTCCACGGGCCTGATGCACTTTGCGTTCCTGCAGATTCTGCTGGGGGCGCTGGTGGCCGGGATCGACGCGGGCCGCGCCTTCCCGACCTGGCCGCTGATGAACGGACAGTTCTTCCCGGCGGATGCCTTCTATGTTCCGGACGGGCAGGGGGGCAGCCTGCCGGCCTGGCATGCGTTCTTTGAAAACCCCGGTCTGGTGCAGTTCATCCACCGCATGTCTGGGTATCTGCTGTTGGCTTTCGGCGTGGTGGTCTGGCTGCGGGGGCGGAAGTCGTCCTACCAGGCGACGCAAGCGGCGTTCCATCAGGTGATGGCAATGCTTGTCGTCCAGATGGCGCTAGGGATCGCAACGGTCCTGACCGTGGCGCATGTCCATGTCGCAATCACCCACCAGATCGGCGCGGTGATCCTTTGGGTGCTGATCCTGCGGGCGCGGCATCTGTCTCAATACCCCGTGGCGGGGTC
>JBKDYO010000068.1:0-48071 GCA_046305855.1 Paracoccaceae bacterium | reverse complement strand
CGCCCTCCGTGGACAGCCACGTCGCCCCCTTGCGCAGCCCCCGCCTTTGCGGCACCCCTTTCCCATGACCGCCTTCCTTTCCGTCGAGACCTCTTTGACCGGCCGCCGCTGGACCGGCCCTGACCCCGCCCAGGACCGCCTGGCCGAAGGCATGGCCCAGCAGACCCGCCTCCCCCTGCCCCTCTGTCGCATCCTTGCCGCGCGCGGGGTGGCCCCCGAGGACGCACCCGCCTTCCTCGCCCCCTCTCTCCGTGACCTCCTTCCCGACCCCCTGACCCTGAAGGACATGGGAACCGCCGCTGACCGCCTCCTCCAGGCCGTCGCCCGCCGCGAACGGATCGCGATCTTCGCCGACTACGATGTCGACGGCGGCTCCTCCGCCGCCCTCCTTCTCGTCTGGCTGCGGGCCTTCGGGCTGCAAGCGACCCTCTACATCCCCGATCGCATCGACGAAGGCTACGGCCCGAACGTCCCCGCGATGACCCAGCTTGCCGCCGCGCATGACCTGATCCTCTGCGTCGACTGCGGCACGCTCTCCCACGACCCCATCGCTGCGGCCAAGGGGGCCGACGTGGTCATCCTCGACCACCACCTCGCGCTGGAAACCCTCCCCGCCGCCCTCGCCATCGTGAACCCCAACCGCCAGGACGAGGACGGCTCCCTCGCCCAACTCTGCGCCGCCGGGGTGGTCTTCCTCCTGCTGGTCGAGGCCAACCGCCGCCAGAAAGCCGCGGGCCAACAGACCCCAGACCTCATGGCCCTTCTCGACCTCGTGGCCCTTGCCACCGTCGCCGATGTCGCCCCTCTGATCGGCGTCAACCGCGCCTTTGTCCGCCAGGGGCTAAAGATCATGGCCCGCCGTGACCGCCCGGGCCTGCGCGCCCTTGCCGATGTCGCCCGCATGGACCAGGCCCCCACAGCCTACGCCCTCGGCTTCCTCCTTGGCCCACGGGTCAACGCCGGCGGTCGCATCGGTCAGGCCGACCTCGGCGCCCGGCTTCTGGCCACCGACGACGAGATGGAGGCCTCGCGCATCGCAGCCCGGCTGGACCAGCTGAACACCGACCGACGCGAGATCACCGAGGCCGTCCGCGTCGAGGCCATCGCCCAGGCCGAGGCGCGGGGCCTCGACGCCCCGCTCGTCTGGGCCGCAGCCGACGGCTGGCACCCCGGCGTGGTCGGCATCGTCGCCGCGCGCCTGAAAGAGACCGCGAACCGCCCTTCGGTGGTCATCGGCTTCGACGGGGACGAGGGCAAGGGGTCGGCCCGGTCAATCCCCGGCGTCGACCTTGGTGCTGCGATCCAGCGCCTTGCAGCCGAAGGCATGATCATCAAGGGCGGCGGACACAAGATGGCGGCGGGTCTCAGCCTGACCCGCGCCCAGCTTGCCCCCGCCATGGCCCGCCTGTCCGATCTTCTAGCCCGCCAGGGTGCCGGGGCCAGCGGCCCACACGATCTGCGGATCGACAGCCTCCTTGCAACCGGCGCCGCCACGGTCGCCCTCCTGGAAGAGATCGAGAATGCGGGCCCATTCGGAGCCTCCGCCCCCGCCCCCAGATTCGCCTTCGCAAATGCCCAGGTCAGCGGGCGGCGGATCGGTGACAGCCATCTCAAGCTTTCCATCAGCGACGGCAGCGGGCCCGCCCTCGACGCCATCGCCTTCGGGGCCTTCGACGGCCCGCTTGGACCGGCGCTGGAAAACCCTGGCCACCGCCGCTTTCACCTCGCGGGCAAGCTGGAACTGAACCACTGGAACGGTCGCACCCGGGTGCAGCTTCGCCTCGACGACGCGGCCCCCGCCTGACGCGACAGGGCCACAAGATTCTCCTTGCAGAAGCCTTGCACCCGAATTAGACACCGCCCCACCGAAAGCGTGGCCCGTTCGTCTATCGGTTAGGACACCTGGTTTTCAACCAGGTAAGAGGGGTTCGACTCCCCTACGGGCTGCCACTCACCCCGCCATTGCAGAGACGCCACGCCGCAAGGCGGTATTGTCGCACACTATCAATGGCTTGTGTCGCGATCCGGCTCGATGAGACGGCGAAATCCACTCCGGGACGGCCCAGTTTCACCATCCGTCTCTTCTCGCGGATTTCGTGTTTCCAGTTTGGGAAATGCCCGGTTCAGGCGACGCTAAACAGCGATTTCTGGACAGCCCAGTCCGCCGCGATCTCATGCCTGAGACACCACTCGGCGGTGAGAAATGACGGCTGCCGACCCTCGACGATCTGCCGGACAACGTCCGGCGAGAGGAACGCAAACTCGACAATCTGCTGCACACGCTTGATCGAGAGATCATTGGACCTTGCGATGTCCTGGGCACTCAGGCCGGAGGTGATCAGGTCGAGGAATGCCCGCCCTTTCGCGATGTTTCGGATCAGGGTCTCATCTCGTGGGAGTGCGTCACCGTCCAGCAGAAGTTTTGTCTCCACGCCCCGTCGGCGGAGTGAGACCGGCGCATCGAACGCAAGTGGCTCCGGATCAACTTCGCGTTCACTGACGCCAAAAGATCTTGCGAGCGACTTTCGGTCGATGGTGATCCCGAGCCGGTCTTGACCGATGCAAACCCGGTCGATCACCGCAAGCGCGTTTATGTCGCCGTAATCAATCCTCGCCACGGCGGCAGAGATCCAGATTGGATCTGCCTGCTGGACAAGCCCGTGTAGGACAGCAGCCCTGAGATGCGTTCTGACGGCGGCGGCAATCCTGTCTTCAAGCACTCGGGCCGGCAGGCGCCAGCCGTCGGCTCTTTCCTCTGGATCTGCGCCTGCCTTGAGCGACTGCGAGATGTAGTAATCATAGCGGCGCCCGCGCTTCTGCGTATGCACCGGCGTCATGCGCGCGCCGGTTGGATCGAACAGTTTGCCGGCCAATGGTGAGGTGGGGCGCCCCGAGTTTTGTTGCCCGCGAGGGATGGAGGACTGTGCCGTCATGATCGCCTGCACCCTCTCCCACTGCGCTGTCTCGATGATCGCAGGGTGCTGCCCCTCGTGGCTCGTGCCCTTGTGGGCGATGCGGCCGACATAGAGCGGGTTGGTGAGGATCTTGTGGATATGACCGCGGGACATGACCTGTCCGCCTTGGTCCCTGCCTGATTGCGTGACGTAGCGCTTCGACCGGAGACCAAGCTGTTCAGCTTTCTGCGCGACGCGTTTCACGGCCTTCTGTTCCTCGTAGAGGCTGAAGAGTGTCCGCACGGTATTGGCTTCCGTCGGGTTGATGGTCAGCGTTCTGCCCGCCGCCTCGTAGCCCAAGGGAACATAGCCACCCATCCAGAGCCCCTTCCGCTTCGAGGCCGCGATCTTGTCGCGGATTCGCTCGGCGGTGACTTCGCGTTCGAACTGCGCGAATGACAGAAGCACGTTCAAGGTCAGACGCCCCATGCTGGTGGACGTATTGAACGACTGGGTGACGGAGACGAACGAAGCCTGTGCGGCATCCAGGCGATCGACGAGCTTCGCGAAGTCAGCAAGGGATCGTGTCAGGCGGTCGATCTTGTAGACAACGATCTGGTCCACCCGGCCCTGGTCGACATCCGCCATCAGGCGCTGCACCGCTGGTCGGTCGAGGTGACCACCGGAGATGCCGCCATCGTCGTAGCGCGTCTGAAGCAGGACCCAGCCCTCATGACGCTGGCTGGCAATATAGGCCTCACAGGCTTCCCGCTGAGCGTCGAGTGAGTTGAACTCCTGCTCGAGCCCCTCCTCCGAGGACTTGCGGGTGTAGATGGCACATCGGACGCGGCGCATGTCAGCCTGCCCGCTTCGGGGTAAGGCCAAAGAACCGTGGCCCGCTCCAATGTGCACCGGTGATCCTTTTGGCAGCGGTCGACAGCGAGGCGTAGGTCTGCCCGTCCAGCACATATCCCGAAGCTGTCACTTCAACACGGTAGGTCCGCCCATTCCATTCCCGCAAGAGATGGGATCCGGGAGAAGTAGAACGCCGAGGTTGTTCACCCCGCTGCCCGTCCCCTAACGCGGCCTTCAAGGCCCGCCGGATCTGTGGTGGGTAATTGCCCAGCTCTCGGATCTGCAACTCACGCGCGAGGACGCGCTGCATGAAGGGCACGGACAGGTATCTGGGCGGCGCCGCGCCGAACACCGCTGCCCAGCGCTCGATGCAGGAGCCGCGATCAAGTGTCGCGATCTCCCGGACCTGGTCCGGGAGATTCGTTTGCGAGGCCGCGCGGCCCATCATGCCGCCCGCGATGCGACGATGCGATAGAGAGAGGACTGATCGCCCGTCCCCCTTTGCACGTCGAACCCTGCCTTGCGCAGCCCCGAGATCGCCGCGCGTACCGTATGCGCCTGCCAGCCGAACTCGGTCTGTAGCTGCTCAAGGGACGCGCCGTCAGCCTGCGCAAGGCGCGCGCGCAGTCGGTCGCTCTTGGTCAAAGACGGTTCCGCGGGTGTGATCTCCACGACCGGTTTCTGGCGCGGGCGCTTGCTCAGGTTGGTAGTCGGCTTTGCCTTGTCGGTCTGTGCCATGCTGGTCTCCACTTGGTTCCGGGCGCGGATCATCCCGCTCCCCGTACCGCGCAGAGCCCGGCACTCCGGGCGAAGGTTGCCGACGACAGCTGTGTCGGCACGGGATCAGTACCGCTTTTTGTCGCATGGATGTCCAGTCGAAAGGCTGACAGCGGCGGCGGTTTTGCAGCTCTGGCCAGGATCGGCCGGGAAGGAACTGCGAAGGATCGCTGCGGCCAAAAAGGCGGATGGCCGAGCGGTGCAGCAGTCATCGAGAAAGGCGGGTGTACACTGACAGTTCGAATCCCGTTCCCTCCAGCACTTGAATCTGTCCGGGGTCTCCTAGGACTAGGTTTTCCACAAAGCGGCCGTTGGATATGATCCGCACGAACGGCCGCTTTGGGCCGATAGCGACCAAGTGGACGCTAAAGGCCAATCACTTAATCTATCGATCTAAGGGCTTCAGCAATGCCGCGGGTGACTGCCCCGGCTCTCAAGAAAATGCGGGGAGTTGTTGCCTCGTGCTGCGATGGCAAGTCCGTCTGCCACAGCCGTGAAAACTTCGCTGAAGGTATGTACCGCCAGTGGGAACTGTTTCCTCATGGTCTGCGATACCATCGACATCAGGCTGGATCCGCCGACATAAACCACCTTCCCAACATCTACGACATCCATGCCAGCGATCCTCAACGTCTCAAGCGCCCCCGCAGCCAGCGCGTCGGCATAGTGAACGAGGCTTGTGCCCAGGACTTCTGCCGAAAGGGGAACTGCCAGGCCGGGCTCGACCTGATCAAGCAAAACTGCAGCGCTCTCGGCTCCGCCATTGGCAGCAATCTTTCCACGCTCAACAGCGAAGCTCACATCGTGCCCCAGTTCGTCCTCCAGCACCTTCGCGAGGCGGGCCAGCCTTTCCGGCTGATGCGCCAACCGCACCATCTCTGCGGCCATACGACGGTTCTGCGGCGTGTACAGGAAGGCGATCTTCTCCCAGGTTGCCAGGTCGTTGAAAATTGCGTTCGGTGTGGGTGTGCTGCCGGAACCCAAAGCTTTGCGCAGCTCAGTTCCCTTGCCCAGAAGCGGCATGACTTGGTCGATGCTGATAGCGCGGTCGAAGTCCGTTCCACCAATGCGTACACCGTGATTGGCAAGGATGGTCACCCCATCGCGACCAGATCGGAAGAGAGAGAAATCTGACGTGCCACCACCTACATCGACGATGAGGCCGATGGATCCAGGTTGATCCAGAGCGCCGCTGGCGATGGCGGCCGCTTGCGGCTCGTACATGAAATCCACCTCGCGGAAGCCGGCCGCTATATAACAGGCGCGCAGATCAGCTTCGGCCGTGGCTTCTCGGGGGTCGCCCGCTCCATGGAACACAACTGGTCGCCCGGATAGTACGCGGTCGAAACTCGTGCCAGCCTCAGCCTCGGCCTGCGCCTTCACCTGCGCCAGGAAGCGGGCGATGATTTCGACGAAGGTCACCCGCTCGTTCAAGATCTGTCGGGGCTCATGCATTAGGGGCGTGCCGAGGATGCGTTTGAGAGCCCTCATGAAACGCCCATCGGCTCCCTCCAGCAGGGCTTGATTGGCTGGTTCGCCGATCAGCATCCTACGCGTGTCGAAGTCAAAGAAGAAGGTCGTGGGGATCGTGGCTTGACCGGGCGCGAACGGGATGAGGCGCGGCTGTCCATCCTGCACATAGCCAGCGGCGGTGTTCGACGTGCCGAAATCTACCCCGAGCCCAAGTGCTTTTGGCGTCATACTCATATTCCTTGTGCCCCGCGGAGCCGGTGTCCGTAGGCGGCGCGCAGGAAGGTGTCAAGCGAGTGATGTGGCGCCAGCTTTAGATCTGGTTTGCTTGTTGCGGAACACATGAGCACGGGATTGGATACTGGGCACCCCTGCGATCCGGGCATGATGACCGGCGGCTATGGGCCAATTTTAGCCTTTGCCGCGTTAGTCGTCAGTACGATCATTCAACTTTCAGCTAGGGAGACGAACCCGCTTCGGCAGAAGTTCGAACGCGGCCAGGCTTTATCCATTGGTGCCTCAAGCACATGCTCCTGCAGGCTCCGGCTCAATGAAGAAAGCTGCCTTTTGCGTCGATCCATCTCTACGGCAAGGGCAGGATCGAGAGGCGCGAAGCGCGATCTAATCTCCGCTTCTAAGGTACTCGGTGCAAGGTGGCCGTAGGTACGGCTAACGGTGTCCGTCGTCGCATGGCCAAGCTGCTGAGCAATGATCGGTAGCGGGGTTCCGGCCTGGATCAGCTGGCTGGCGTACGTATGCCGCAACGAATGAAACACGATGCGATCATTGAGGCCAGCGTCGCGGACAGTCCCCTTGAACAGGTGTCGGTAGTTGCTTGCCCACTCTCGGCCCGCAGAGTTCGAGAAGACGTATGACGATGGATCACGTCCTTCGCACTGGTGAAGGAAGAACGCCATTCCCTCGTCTGGGAGGTAGACGTAGCGGGACCGGTAATTCTTCGACGGGGCGACAAAGATGCCAAAGATGTGGGTTGCGACATCGCCTACGCGCAGGCCCGTAAGTTCCTTAGCCCGGCATCCGGTATAGAGTGCCGCCTGAACCAGAAGGCGCAAATCCGGTCGACAATGCTCGAGAAGCCGCCGGCATTCGTCTCTCGTCAGGAATTCTGTACGCACCGGCTCTGAGTTCGGGACCCTTCGAATACAGCGCCAGGCACGTTCAGAGTCTGTCTCCCCGTTCTCCCAGGCTACCTGCACTGCAATCCTGAGGATCCCGAGTAGCGTGTTCAACGTCGCCTTCCTGTTTCGGAGATCAATGCCTTCAAGGCTTGCAATATCCCGCCTGGCACCGAGGTGCTGGTTGCCGCGCTTCGGAGGGGTCTCAAGGACATCGACGCAGAACCTCTGGACGTGTCGTCCGGTGAGTTCGTCGATCGGAATGTCTCCAAGCCGGTCGATCATGTGATGATTGATGAGTGACAGATTGCCAGCGAAGGTCGTTTTTGCCGCCGCTAGACGTTTCCAGGAGACATAGTCTGCGAGCGCGTCTCCCACGGTGTAGGCGCCCCCTTTTGTGACATACCGGAGGTGGGTGGTTCCGCCGACCGGCGATGGTACGGAAAGCTCAGCGGATGGAGCGAAGGTTTCGAACCAAACCCTTGCCTCACGCAAAGCGTCATCGAATGACATTCCGGAGAATGTGCTCGTCGTCGCGACACCAAGAGTATGTTGCTTGTAGAGACCCGACTTCATGCGGGTGCGCGCCATCCAGTAATGGACTTCGGAATGGCGCTTCCGAAGGCCGATGTGCCTGCCGTACTCAAGGATATTCCAGTACGGCTCGTTGCGCACAGGCAGTGCAACTCGCGTCGCCAGCTCCTTAAGGCTTGGGGCGTGGACGTCCGACATGACAGTATTTCCTCGGTTGGGGTCGCCTCATGATCCCAGCGATCGTGATCGTGAGGTGAGCGCGAACTCTCGATTGCGACGACCAACTTCGTCGGGATGGTCAGACCGTCACTCACCACATTGACCGCTATCGTTCGGCACATGAGACCGTTTTGGACAATTGGAGAACGGAATGAAACTCCACCTTTTGCCAGTTGTACTGCTGTTGACCGCTCCGGAAGCTAGCGCTCATTCGGCGATCGAGCGGCATTTCTGGCAGGAGGCGCGATCATTTGAGCCGATCAGCAGGACAGCGATTGCGATCACAGGCGTGATCGCACTCTCAGGCAATGCGAGGTTTGCAGTCGAGGGCAGCTCGATCGACATGACATTGGAGAACGGTGCGACCGTGAGTTTGACCTCCGAGGGCGCGTCCTCGCGCAACTGGGACATCGCGGGCTCAGGAACCCAGACGGCAGAGGTTTTCAGACTCTCTGACGATCCAGGCCCGTTGAATAACAACAATTTGCTTTGCGGTGGCGAAGATCCGAAGCAGCACCTCTACGTGGTTTTCTTCGAGCAGAGGTGTTGTCAGAAGAAACTGGTCTGCTAACCTAAGATTCAGGAATTTCAGGGGCGGTTGCGTCAGGCTGCTTGGCTATGGCCAAGCAAGTATGGAGTTTTTCTAACCGCCGTGACAGGCGGGCGCAGTAAGGCACTATCCGAGCATTCTTCTGACAAAGCCGGTGGAGGGGTGTTGTCAGAAGAACTTCGCTTGAGGCGGGCATGGCTGTCAACTAGCGTCCCGCCATGACCAAACGCTCTCCTTTTCGCTACTTCAAAACAAGCCCCGAGATCATCCGCCTGGCGGTGATGCTCTAAATCCGTTTCCCGCTGTCGCTCCGCAACGTCGAGGATCTGCTGCACGAGCGTAGCATCGACATCTGTCACGAGACGGTCCGGTTCTGGTGGCAAGGGTTCGGGCCGATGTTCGCGTCGGAAATCCGAAAGCCCGCGTCGAGGGCCTGCGGTCGAGCCACTGGCGGTGGCATCTCGACGAAGTTTTCGTGAAGATCAACGGTGAGCGCCACTATCTTTGGAGTGCCGTTGATCACGAAGGGGAGGTGCTCGAGAGCTTCGTGACGAAGACGCGCGACAAGAAAGCTGCATTGAAATTCTTGAAGAAAACCCTGAAGCGGCATGGTCGGTCAGATGAAATCGTGACCGATCGGCTCCGCTCCTATGATGCGGCCCCGCGAGAGCTTGGCACCAGCGACAGGCAGGAGACCGGTTGTTGGGCGAACAATTGTGCTGAGAATTCGCACCAGCCATTTCGAAGGCGGGAACGGGCGATGTTACGCTTCCGGCGCATGCGAACATTGCAGAAGTTCGCTTCCGTCCACGCCTCGGTCTTCAACCACTTCTACCAGGAACGCACCCTCTCCTCTCGGACCATCTTCAAGCAGACCCGCGCCGCCGCACTCGCTGAGTGGCGAGGCCTCTGAACGGCCTGAGGCGCGACGGGTTTGGGCAAACAGAGACGAGTTCGCATTAGTCTACTAGCACCCTCAGTGACAATGGACGTTTCTGGCCTACTGTGCACACCACCGGTTCGCGGTTTCAAGCTTGGCGAGTAGCTTCACGCTCTCTTGCTCGACCTGCTTCACTTTCCGAAGGTTCCGCCGAAGTTGCGATGCCCGCATCTCTCCGCAGCGCTTCGGAAGCGCGGCAAGCGTCCGCATAAGTTGATCAGCCTCTTCGACCGTCGGCCGGATCAGCAAGCTCGGATCATGGATCGACACCACTTTGCTGAGCTGGCTCGTCTTCCGCTTATTGTTGGCATTGCTCTCCAGCGACAAGGCAACTGCTCGCGCGTTAAGACAGTTTCTGGAGGCCCGGTCGGCGGAGGTCCGATACTCGCCGATCAGATCGATCTGTTGTGATGGTGAACCTGTGACGATGCGTAAAGTCAGGATCGATAGAAACGATCCGATCGCGGTCAGCAGGTACAGGTTATTGAGGATCTGCAGCGCTTCCAGCATCTCTCAATTCCCCATGTGTGCGGCGGCAATCGGTGCAGCAACGAATTTCGCGGGAATTCCATGAAGGCGGCGGACGGTGCGCGCATAGAACCACAGGTCAGAGGGGACCCAGCCTCCCTCAGCAACCATTGCCTCAATGGCCCGGCTGCAGGCCTGGTGCAGTGCGATGTTGGAGGTTTCCGTCGCTCGTGCTCTTGCTTCACGAAACAGGTCGAGAGCGTCTTGCTGCCAGGGACTCATCTTGCTTCAACTCCGAGAACTCAATGTCCCAGAGAAGACCAGAGGTTGGTTAACGCTCTCTTAATGCGATACCAAGGACAGCCTAACTCTACCTGAGGGCGATTTTTGTTCGAAACTCGGTCGATCTCGTCCTACCGGCTTCGCGAGCTGCAGGGCTTCCCCGGCACAGACATCTGCGAGTTGCAGGAATGCCTTCGCGGTAGCGATAAAGCCGTCCTGCTCAGCCTTTGCGGCAGCGGCGAGGGCGGCGTTCTTCATCTCACTTGGATGCATGATTGACCTCAGATTCGATGAACTTTCGACAACCTTATGCCGATCCCCTTAACAGAGGGTTAAGCGCATCAAGCAAGGCAACAATCCACATTCAGTTAACCACGTTGAGCCGAAGGCCGAGTGAGAACAAAATAGCAAATCTACCATATACTGTGCCCAGAAGGAGTGCTCTCACATAATGCTGACAGCGGTCGCAAAGCTCGAAACATAACTTTTGGTTGTTTCGCGCCGAATCACTCTACCGTAGCATCCCATTGCGGCCAGTCCTGCAACAGTTCGAGCGACTGAGAATTGCTTGCGTGTCGATTATGTCCACCGTTGTAAACGGATTGTCTGATCAAACCGCCTCCAGATCACGATGCTGCCACGCGCGCGACATGAACTTGGAATGCCCCCTCTGAAGTGGTCCACCCACTGGGATATGATTATCCCGTTTTCAGGAGGACCAGTGGATGGCTGGGAAGCGAGAGAAGCCCGAGGACATCGTGCTGAAGCTGCGGCAGGTTGAAGTTCTGCAAGGGCAAGGCAAGTCGGTTTCAGAGGCTGTGCGGCAGATCGGCGTGACGGTGCAGACCTATTATCGATGGCGCAAAGAATACGGTGGCATGAACCGCGATCAGCTCAAGCGGTTGAAGGAACTTGAGACGGAGAATACTCGGCTCAGGCGTGCCGTTTCGGACCTGACACTGGACAAGATGATCCTGGCGGAGGCGGCACGGGGAAACTTCTGAGCCCTTCCCGCCCGACCATGTGCGGCAGACCCTCCAGATTTCGGAACGTCGGGCCTGCCGCACGCTGGGTCAGAACCGGTCCACGCAGCGCAAGGTGCCCTGTGGCTCGGCCGACGAAGAGCGGCTGACCGCGGACATCATTGAGCTGACGCGGGAGTTCGGGCGCTATGGGTACCGGATGATCACCGGCATGCTGAACAACAGCGGCTGGCATGTGAATCACAAGCGCGTCGAGCGTATCTGGCGACGGGAGGGGCTGAAAGTCCCTCAAAAGCAGGCCAAGAAGGGACGGCTCTGGCTCAATGACGGATCTTGTGTCCGGCTGCGGCCGGAGCGGCCCAATCACGTCTGGTCCTACGATTTCGTCCAGGACCGGACGCAGAACGGGCGCATTTTCCGCACCCTCAACATCATCGACGAGTTTACGAAGGAGGCGCTGGTCATCCGTGTCAAACGCAAGCTCAATTCAACCGACGTGGTCGACGCCCTCACTGATCTGTTCATCCTGCGCGGCCCGCCAGAATATATCAGGTCGGACAATGGCGCCGAATTTGTCGCCAAGAAGGTGCAGGCCTGGATCGCGGCGGTGGGCGCCAAAACGGCGTTCATCGCCCCGGGATCACCGTGGGAGAATGGCTACTGCGAGAGCTTCAACTCCCGGTTCCGAGACGAACTGCTCAACGGTGAGGTGTTCTCCACGCTGCGCGAGGCTCAGATCCTGATCGAAAAATGGCGCCGTCACTACAATACAGTCAGGCCGCACAGTGCTCTGGGCTACCGTCCTCCAGCCCCAGAAAGCTTCGTGCCAATGGACCAGAGGCCGACCATGCACTAACAATCAAACCGGACCACTCAGTTGGGGCAGACCAGCCAGGTTCGGCGAACCACGCTCTTGCCTTCTCAACAGCTGACTGAAACTCGCCTTCATCAGGCCCATCTGCGGAGACCTTGCCGAGACGTTTCTGACGGTACTTGCCGTTCGCGCATCGCACCCGCGCCATCCAGTACAATGGCTGTCCAGCCTGCCTTTCGATGCCGAAGTGCCTGCAGAATTCGAGCGTGTTCCAGTATGGAGCATATCTTTCTGGAAGCGAGGTGACAGTTGCTGCATCTACGAGCGGAGGCGAATGCATCTTCAAACTCCTTCCGGGGTCAAGGAAAGATCAAGTGCTGTTACTCCTCCATATCACCGCTGTTACGATCCCCCTAGGCGCGACAGTGCCCGAGCTCTTCTGCACTCGATTCAAGGTTCGAAGAAATGCGACTGGGAGTTTGGGGCGTGGTCGACTGACACGTATGAGCCACTATCGCTTTGAGGACATCCGTTGGGTCCAATCCGAAATTGGGATCTCTAGGAAGCGTCTGAGGTTCACATCAGGGCCGAGTCGTCCGTCCAGGATCGCATCGACCATATCTGGCGAAAGAAGTGTCAGTTGAACGATGCGATGCAGCAGGACGAATTAAGATCCTCGTGTCGGGCGAGCTCAGCGAATGTCGCGAACTCGCCATGCTCAACCAAATTTCCACCGGAACGCCGGCGCCAGCGCGTTGACCATGGTGCTGTCGCTTCGGCAAAGGTTTGCTGCACCCTCCGGAAACTGCATCTCCTTCCGCCCACCACGCTTCACGATGCAGAACGGAACATGCGGCGAGATGAGTTCGGCGTGCTGACTTTCCCTTTGTCTTACCGTCATCCTGCCACCCGCAAACCGTTATGTTGTGGTTGGTGGTGCCCGTTCTGTGCCTGGTACTTTCTTGTTCGTCAGTTCGCGTCGGTGAGAGTTTCAAGTTTGGTATCAGGTTGATCTCTTTATTGGGCGAGTCGCGCCACGGCTGAACATGATGGGGAAAGATTAAAGGTTCATAAAAAACCGATCCGTTACATACGGCGTCTCCAACCTTCGAGAGTAGCTCGCGCGCTAGTCCACCAAGCGCGTCCACTCGGATCTGAACGTTCAACCCCTCCTCACCGATTTCCACCCGTTCGACCATCAGGCCCACGATCCGAGCCTAATCGACAGAGAACAGCTTGTCCCACAGCGGATCAAGTCGCGGCAAGGCCTCAGTCGCGTCCACTTCAGTGATGCTGGCGTCATCCGTCCGCGCCGCCTTCCACGTCCGCACGATGATCGCCGGCTGTCGGAACATCGTCCGCAACTGCTGGACCAACGCGGCTTCCAGTACGCATGCAGGAACCTGCCCGATCGGACAAGCGCCTTTACAGAACTTTAGGACACTCTGGCTAACGTAGTAACGGTAAAGTCTCCCGTGTTTTCGAGTGTGGGTCGGGGAGAAGGCTGCGCCATCGGGGCCGTAGACGAGGCCTTTGAGAAGTGCAGGCGTCTGGGCCCTCGTGCGGTGTTGTCCCGCACGGGGGCTCTCCTTCAGGATCAGGTGAGCTTTGTCCCCGAGCCCGCGGTCGATGAACGCTTCGTGCTCGCCTGGATAGCTGTCGCCCTTGTGCACCGCTTCGCCGATGTAGGCCCGATTGAACAGCATCCGGTGAAGGGGTGTCAGGGGAACTTCTAATGCAGCTGGGCGTGGCGCTCGACTAGCCTTTCCGCATGACCAAACGCTCTCCGTTCCGCTACTTCAAAACGAAACCCGAGATCATCCGCTTGGCGGTGATGTTCTATATCCGCTTCCCGCTGTCACTTCGCAATGTCGAGGATCTCTTGCACGAGCGTGGCGTCGTGATCAGCCAAGAAACGGTGTGCCACTGGTAGAACCGGTTTGGTCCGATGTTCGCTGCAGAGATCAGGGGCAAGAGCGTCGATGCGATGCCGGCCCATCGCCACTAGCAGTGGCACCTGGATGAAGTCTACGTGAAGATCAACGGGGTGACCCACTACCTCTGGCGGGCTGTCGATCAAGAGTGTGAGGTGCTGGAAAGCATTGTTACCAAGGCGCTCGATCGCAAGGCGGCTCTAAAATCCTTGAAGAAATCAATAAAGCGGCACAGCCGGCCAGAGACCATCGTCACGGATCGGCTTCGTTCCTATTCTGCTGCCCTTAAGGACCTGGGCCGTGGTGACGACTGCGAAATAGGACGCTGGCTCAACAACAGAGCCGAGAACTCACACCGCCCGTTCCGACGACAAGAGTTGGAAAAGTTGCGGCTCCGGCGCATGCGAACGTTACAGAAGTTCGCCTCAATGCATGCCTCGTGACCTGCCCCCCGGTCGTCCCTCGTTCATAACGAGAGTCCTTGGGTTTGATAGTGGTCGGTTTCGGGTGTGGCAAGCGCGTCGGGCGCGGATCCGTCAAGTTGCTCAAGCGCCCGACGCGCGTCTGTGGGGGTCTGGTTGCCCAGCGAGGAATGCGGCCTGACATTGTTGTAGTCGTATCGCCAGAGAGCCAAGGTCCTGCGGCCATCTGCCAGACTGTCGAAGATCTCTTCGTTGAGACATTCGTCGCGCAGGCTGCCGTTGAAGGACTCGATATAGCCGTTCTGCTGGGGCTTTCCGGGGTCGATGTAATGCCACTCGACGCCGTTCTCGTTGGCCCACTTCAGGATCGCCTTGCTGGTGAACTCGGTCCCATTATCACTGACTATGCAAGCGGGTATGCCATAGATGCGAACCAAGGCGTCGAGTTCCCGCACCACTCTGGCCCCTGAGATGCTGGTGTCGGCGACCAGGCAGAGGGTTTCGCGGCAGCAGTCGTCATTGACCGCCAGGATGCGGAACCTCCGGCAGGCCCCGAACGTGTCGGAAAGGAAGTCCAGCGACCAGCGCTGGTTCGGCCGCAGTGGCACTGGCATCGGTGTGCGGCTGCCGCGCGCCCGTTTGCGGCCACGACGGCGACGCACCGACAGGCCCTCTTCCCGGTAGATGCGGTAGAGCTTCTTTTCGTTCATCACCATGCCCACACGCTCCAGCATGACACCGATGCGCCGATACCCAAACCGACGCCGCTTCTCAGCGATCTTGTTCATTTCCAAGCGGATCTCCGGATTATCGGGCGGATGTTCCCGCCGCACGGTCTTGGGATCGACACCGATCAGGACGCAGGCCCGGCGTTGGGAGATCGGATGACCCTTCATCGCCCGTAGCACTGCGTCCCGCCGTTGAATCGGCGTCGTCAAGGCTTTCCCAGCAGGTCCTTCAGAACCACATTGTCGAGCATGACATCTGCCACCAGGCGCTTCAGCTTGGCGTTCTCTTCCTCAAGCTGCTTCAGGCGTCTGGCGTCAGATAGGTCCATCCCGCCATACTTGGCCTTCAGCTTGTAGAACGTCGCAGGGCTCAGCCCATGCTTCCGACACAGCTCGGCCGTCGGCAGCCCGGCCTCCTGCTCTTTGATCATCCCAATAATCTGCGCTTCGGTGAAACGGCTTTTCCTCATCTCGTCTGCTCCTCCAGGTTGGGCAGACTCTACATCAGAATGAGGGAACTTCCGGGGGGCAGGTCACTCGGTCCACAACCACTTTCCAACGGAGCGCCAACTCCAAGACCGCACCGCCCACAAGCAGACCCGCGCCGCAGCTCTCGCCGAGTGGCGCAGCCTTCTCTCCGCCTGAGCCATAGGCCGGGTTGGGGTAACGGTGCCTGGGTCGCATTCGTCTGACAGCACCTTCAGCGCCGGACTTTCCAGCATCGCATCGGCCAGGAGCGGTTTCAGACAGGCGTGGGCGGGCGTGGCAGCGTGCGGTGCATCGGACAGAAAGCAGAGGACGCGAGACAGCGACTGGAAGTTCCAGTTGCTGCATTTGCAGTATGGACCCCGGACTAGCCTCGCGCAAGTACCACTTGACCTGCGATGAGTCTCACGAGGATTGCTTTGGCGAGGTCACGCTGAAGCGGAAAATGCCGCCCTGATAAATCGGGTCAGAAGCGATTGACATAAAGATCTTGGGCTGCCCAGTCGCCACCATAGCAATACAGCTGTCGTGCATCTGGATGGCTGGCAGGTTATCAAGATGCCTCCGATCGTCATTGCGTTCTGTGTTCATCTGTTCGCTCTCCGATTGCGGCGCAGTCGACCAGATCACCGCAAGGTTACGGCGCAGTTAATGCGCGAACATTCGACGAACGAAGTGCCGTGGCGCCATGACCCTATGCGAGGAACGCCCGGAAGCATCCGCAATAGAAGTGGCCACGCCGGTGGTGGGTGCGATCCAGGATTGCTGCTTCTCGAACCCAGTCCTCATCAATGGTGTGGCCGGAATCGTTGTCGCCACCGCCCTGTGATGGCTGCCAGAGTGCGACCATGTCACGATCGTTAGATCAGCCACCTCTACTGGGCAGGGAAAATCACGACGTTCGCCTCAGCAGCAACGGTTACCTTCGGAACCGGTTTCTGCCTCTTCATGTCGTGCTCGATGTGCGCGGCTGCAACAGAAAGCATCTGCGCGGACTGCATCATATCGTTCTCTGCCAGAAACGTGACGACGTCCCGCAGCACGTATCCAACCCAATCTAGTTCTTCTCGCTGGTGCATCAAAGGAGCCTCATGACCGAATTGGGTAAAATTGGAGCGATTGTCTTAATGCTTCGTTAAGGCGGGGTACGATCTGTGTGCGGATCAGAATTTCATTTCGCGATTAAGACCTAGAGTTCGCGCGATGCATTTAGACTGCTGCGGACGCACCTCTCGCTGACTCTCTCCAAGAATGTCGCCCCCATGTCGGCCTTCGTCGGAAAACGTCATTCTTATCAGAGCTTTAGCTCTGCGCTTGCTACCTGCATCACCCGCAGAGACACCACTAGTTGCGGACTGGTGGGGAGCAGATGGACGGCAGCGATAACTTGGCAATCGATTACCGTCCGATAAGCGATCTGATTTCCTATTCGCGGAATGCCCGGACGCATTCGGAGGCGCAGGTGGCGCTAATCGCAGGGTCGATCAATGAGTCCGCCTTCCCGAACCCGATCCTGGTCAACGGCGAGAACGGCATCATTGCAGGGCATGGCCGGGTGATGCAGGCGCGGAAACTCGGGCTGGCGCAGGTGCCAGTGATCGAACTGGCGCCTCTGACCTACCGACGGAAGGACAAACAACCCTGAACCGAAGTCACCCTCTTGCGCGTGCACGGACCCAATCAGTCGTCCATTGGCCGGACAAGTAACGCCCGGGCTGTGTCGGTGAAGCCATACTTGCTGCCGTACAAGGCAAGCTCTCTCTCAAGAGCCGTGATGTTCAGTCTGAGTTGCTCAACGATATCAGAGAGGGATTGACCCTCTTGGCACTTGCACTTGCTCAAGGTCTCTTCTTGCACGTCTGGTTCGCCCAACACAACGACGCGAGCACCATTGGCCGATTGACTGCATCTGTGAAGCAAAAGTTATTCGTTTGGACAATTGAGCCTACTTCTGGATGCGTGTTTGCTCATCGGCGGCAACCGCAGGTCGAGTTATTGCCGTGAAGTCAAGCGCTTGACGCGAATCAGTAAGGCTATCTGCAGGCACAGGACGCCTTTTCCCTCTGCTAGCGGATCTGGAACTAGGGGCTTGCTTTGCAGGTGCTGGCTAGCCACGAGATCCCATGCTCTACAAACACACTGAGCAGCGTATCTTCTTCGTTGCGCAACCCTAGTGCCTTCGTCCCCTTTTGGGGCCGATCAATAGTGGTGCAGCATGCGCGTGGGGCTGTCGGCGGCCGCGACGAATGTTAGGTCATGGAAAGCTGAGCGATGTTCAAATCAGGTCTCTCCGCCAGAGTGCGAAGCTCGTCTTCACTGTAGGCGACGAGCAACTTTATGGGCGACATATAATCGAGAACCTGCTGCAGCATCCTGGCGTAGCCAAACTGGGTGGAGTCCCTAACCAAGATCACGCTAACAGCGCCCGGAGCAAATCGACCAAGCAGCTCCCTTAAGCCTTGCACCTCAAAGAAAACACTCTGAAAACTTGCGTGGATGCTTGTGACTTCGCGTGCATCAGTCACCATGACATTGGTTGGGTCGAAGTCTTTGTGTAGCGTGTAGGACACAAACGCGTTCTTGGCAGAAGCGACCGACACCTCGTCCCAGAACTTGAAAAAGGCTGTTCGTTTCTCCGGAATGATTGTGAATCGATGGGCCACGTGAGCTCCATTAGGTGCATCTTCATATGCCGATCCACGTATGTATAGCACGTGAGCGCTCCTCTGCCAGACCACAGTCACGGAATTCTTGCCGGATCCGGTGTTGTCAGAGAAACTTGGCTTGAGCCGACGAGGGTGGCCCGCTAGCCGTTTCTGATGACCAAAC
Source organism: Paracoccaceae bacterium (assembly GCA_046305855.1). GTDB lineage: Bacteria > Pseudomonadota > Alphaproteobacteria > Rhodobacterales > Rhodobacteraceae > Tabrizicola. Next base: position 29,750 of record JBKDYO010000068.1, on the reverse strand, counting down.
GCTCCCCTTTCCAGTACTTCAAGACTAGCCCCGTGATCATCCGCTTGGCGGTGATGCTCTACATCCGCTTCCCACTCTCTCTGGGCAACGTCGAGGATCTCCTCCACGAGCGGGGCATCGATATCAGTCACGATGGACTTGGACTTTCCCGGAAAAGTGGAGAGCACCAACTGAGGAACCAGGAGGTGTTCAATGGGAAACTGGAACAGACTGACGCCGGGGTTTCGGCGTGAAGCGGTGCGGCTTGCACTGACCAGTGGCCGGACGCGACGGGAGATAGCGAAGGATCTGGGCATTGGCTTGTCGACGCCGACGCGGTGGCTCCGGCAGGAACGGGATGTCAGGGAGCCGAGTGAGGTCCCAGTCGATCTGCATGCCAGTTGAAGCGTTTGCGACGGGAGAATGCGGTTCTGAAGCAGGAGCGCAATATCCTAAAAGAAGCCGCGGCCTTCTTCGCGAAAGAGGGAAGTCGATGACCTTCGGCTTCATCGAAGCGGAGAAGGCCAGCTTTCCGATCAGCCGGATGTGTCTTGTTCTCGATGTCAGTCAGAGCGGATTCTTTGCCTGGCAGGAACGGCCTGCTTGTCGTCGTCAGCAACAGGACATGGTCTATCTGGCGCATACCCGCACTGCCTTTGCGCTGTTGACGGCACCTACGGCAGTCCCCGCATGCACCGAGATCTCGTCGATGAGGGCCATGAGATCGGACGGCCTCGCACGGCGCGGCTTATGCGGCAGAACCAGTTGATCGCGCGGCAGAAGCGGCGCTCCTAGCGCACGACGAGCAGCGAACATGCCTGGCCGCCGTTCGGGAAAACGATCCCCCAGATCGTTTTCTGATCCTCACAGCCGCCCAACCTGATCGCGCAGGACTTCGCGCCGGATGGCCTGGACCGGAAGTGGGGAGCAGACATCTCTTGCTTCTGGACAGCGGAGGGCTGGCTTTCCCTTGCGATCGTGCTGGATCTCTTCTCCCGGCGCGTCGTCGGCTGGGCCACGAGTGATCGCCTGAAGCGCGACCTCGCAGTCCAAACCCTGCGCCGTGCTCTCGTGGCTCGCAACCCCGCGCCGGGGCTGGTCCATCATTCCGACCGCGGATCGCAATACTGCTCGGTCGACTATCGGGCGTTGCTCCGCAAATGCGGCATCCTGATCTCGATGAGCGGACGCGGGAACTGCTACGACAACTCTATGGTGGAAACGTTCTTCAAGTCCATCGAGTAGGAGCTGATCTGGCCAGTCGCATGGCAATCCCGCCAGCAGGCCGAAAACGCCGTCGCCAGATACATCGACGGGTTCTATAACCCAGTCAGGCGGCATTCACCGCTCGGCTTCCAGAGCCCCATCGCCTTCGAGCGAAAGGTCCGGGAAGTGAGCTTAACGCTCTCCACAAAACTCGGGCAAGTCCACCTATCCTATGCATCCGTTTGAGATTGTCTCGCCCATATGTGCGTCAGACGCTCCATAGATCAGGCGTGTCTGCCGGGCGTAGACACGTAGATCCGACGGCACGCACCCGCCTTCTGCAATCATCGCTTCAATGGCGCGACAGCACTGAAGGTGTAAGGAAGTGTTGGAAGTCCTTGTTGCGTGAGCCCGGGCCTCACGAAAGAGTTTAAGAGCTTCGCTCTGCCATGGCCTCATAATGGTCTTTCTCCAGGAACTCGATGTCACGGAGAAGATCAGACGATGGTTAACGTCCGCTTAAGGGGCGATCTCGACGCGCACCATTCTACCTGGACGTGCATCCCGTTGGCCCGCACCTCCAAGGCAAAGCGTTGCGTGCTCATCTTCTATCGCTTCCTCCAAATAAGCTTCAGCCAGAAGACGCATTGCGTCAGATGTCGAAGTGAATCCGTCGTCTTCGGCCTTGGCTGCGACGGAGAGCGCGCGGAACGTCATATTGCTCGGATGCACGGCGGACCTCAAATTCGATGAACTTTCGACAACGTTATGCCGCCACCGTTAACAGAGGGTTAAGAACGCGAGACACCGCAACAATACACCTACGGTTAACCATAATTTTGCGAATGCGACGGAAGCCCTTGGATGTGAGAATCGAAAGCCTAGCGGTCGAAACGGGCGAGACTACATCATGTTGTGGAAGCCGTGAGTTTTCCCTCCGCAGCCTTTGATTGCTGTCCTCTAGTCAGCAACACCAAATACTCCTATTGCGTTTTGGTTGTGCAAAAATTCGTGAGACGGTGAAGTCAGATGGGAACTATCAGAAGAAACTGATCTGCTACACTGAGGCGCCAATTTAAGCGCTGATCAAGTCAAACGACTTGGCAACAGCCAAGCAACCAAGAAATTTTGACCGGTCGAAAAGGCGGTGGGCCAAAGACGACGAGATGGCTTCTTGGTACTGTCGGAGAAATTTCACGTGCAGCGAGACTGGGCACGCACCTAGCCCTCTAGGGTGACTAGGGTCTGGTCCCAATGATCTACTTGAGGCCGCTCGGCCGGCATGAATCGAGGCCCCGAACTGAAGGAGGTGATGATGAGCAATCTATACTGGTTGACGGATGAGCAGATAGAGCGGATGAAGACGTTCTTTCCGAAGAGCCGTGGTAAGCCGCGGGTCGATTAAAAGTGCGTGTTGAGCGGGATAGTCTCTTTCAATCGCAATGGTTTGCGGTGGTGCGACGCGCCTCGGGAATATGGCCCACCCAAGACGCTTTGCAACCGGTGGAGCCGCTAGGGTGATTTGGGGGCGTTCGCCCGGATGATGGAGGGGCTGGCCTCAGAGGGCGGCGAAGAGAAGACGGTCATGATTGACGCGACGTACCTTAAGGCGCACCGCACGGCATCGAGCCCGAGAGCGAAAAAGGGGGGGGCCGACGTTCTGCGCGGGTGCCTGATCGGTCGCACCAAGGGCGGGCTGAATACCAAGCGGCAGGCCGTGACGGATGCGAAGGGTCGCCGTCTGCGGTTCTTCATGACTGCGGGCAAGTTCCGCGAGTGCACCGGCGCAACTGCCTTGCTGCGCAGCTTTCCCGCCGCTGACTGGCTGACTGCTGAACGGAGCTATGCTGCGAACCGGTTCTGGGAAGCGTTGAAAGAAAAAGGCATACACCCATGCATCCCGGGCCGGAAATCGCGCGGCATGGCCATCCTCTACGAAAAGCGTCGTTACAAGTGGCGCAACCGCATCAAGATCATGTTCGACAGATTGCAGCACTGGCGCCGCTTCGCGGCCCACTAGGACAGGTGCACCAAGACCTTCCTCTCCGTAGTCGCCCTGGCCGCAATCGTCATGTTCTGGCTTTGAAGATCAATGTATCAGGCGCCTAAATTAACTCCCGAAACTACGCGGTCAGCAACGGTTAAACTGCACCCAGACCAAACGAAGCTGGCTCAACGCCCGATCTCTCGACTTGCAGCGCGAGCAATCTCTCGAACTTATTGGATCGAACTCGAATAGTATGGCACTTGAAGTACCAATGCAGCATCCCCGCAAAATCCCACTCTCGATCTCGAACCGTGGCTAAAGCCGCTGCGAACTGCCCAGGCGCCCGAACAGTCTCAACGAGACTTTGAAAGTCCGTCCGTCCAAAAACAACGGAAGGTTTTCTATGCATGAAGCCCTCGAAACTGACCGAGGAGTTGACCGAAGCAACAGCAATTGAGGCGTCCAGAATGTCATGAACATTTGCATCAGTCACATCGAAACGATAACCCGCCTGCCTAACCCTATCTATGGACTGCATACCGTAATCTCTTTCCAATGGATGAGGCTTCACGACTACCCGATGGTTGGGGCAACCGTCCACAACCTCCTTGATCATGTCCTCCATGGTCATGTAGTTCTGCTTCCGAAAATAGGGATAACGCCCTTGAAGGAATACTGCGACGCAGTTGTCAGGAATCACTGACCTCTCGATCTTCTGCCGGTACCGAGACGATCTTTCCTCAACAAATCGCCGACACAACCTTTCAAAGAACTGATCGGCTGCACTCCGTCTAACTGCGTTCGTTTCGAAGGAGTAATTGCTAGCAGGGCTGTCTGCTAAGATTCCCACAGGATTCACGTGCCAAAAACCTGGCAGATAGGCAAGCGAGGAGTTCAGCCAGCCAGTGCCGATTACCGAACCGCCATGTACAAAATGCAAGTCTCCATCTTCGCTCTCCCTAGGTATTACCCCTTTGGACTGCGTCATCCTTTCAGTGACCACTGCTACTCCTCGCTTCCAAGCAAGATCGTGCAGCCTTCGATAGAACTCGAATCTATTCGCATGGCGCCAATGCTCCAAACCGTCCGGTGTTAGGTGGAAGACGATGCGCCGCGGCACAATACGTTGGTCTCCTCTCTAGTTAGCGCCAAATAGGGGATGTCAAGAGCATTGAGATGCGCAAGAGCTTGCGTCGCCTGCGAGCCTTCCAGCACAAGTTCGGAAGGAAAGTTGGCATTATTCTTCGACTCGCATAAGAGTTACGCCCTTCATGGACGCAATCTTCTCAAGATCGGTATCGTAAAGCTCATCGAGACGCTCAATCGAAGAAACATCATCAGCGGAGCAAAATCCAATCAAGTCTAGTTTCGGTTTGCTGTGACACTCTGTAATCCTTCGGTAGATAGAACCGTCAAGCTCACCTCGACCGACCAGCATAAGGGATTCGATAAGAAAGGGCGCAATGACATCAGGTCGCTCGAAGTCCCAAACAATCAGGTGGCAGTCGCGCCCCACACGGCGCAGCCGCCAAACAAGATTGGACCACGAAAGCCCTGTTTCGCGGATCGCCTGTAGTTTTCGCTCCGGCGCTACACCTTCAACCTGCCATATGGCATCAATCTGATTGGTAATTACAAGGTGAACTGTCCACGCCATGCCCTCAAAAACCTCACAAAGTCTTCCAAACCTACGCTCGATCGCCGGCAATGCCCTTCCCGGCCGCATCAAATCTGCTGTTGTTCCAAAGAGTTCTGGTTGGCTAATAACGATTGGCATATCCTGTGACACCGCTTCAATTGCTGCGAATGCCTCCTCTCGCAGCACATCGAGCGGTGACGGATCTTTCGATCTGCAGTTCAGGTAGGGTCGCACTCTGCTTTCGAAAATCTGCCGAGCGCGAGTATACCGATCCGATGCCACCCTAGACCCTGCAACTTCCGCCAGAATGATGTGCAGGTCTGCGAAAATCCCCGGCGCCCCGAGATGGAAGTTAATCATCTTGTGAAATGGGATGGACTAGGTCAGGAAACCCGAGATCGGCGATACTCCTTTTCTCAGTGGCCACATCGTGGACCAAATCGGCATTGCGTGCAGCACTTATTAGCGTCGCCTGATAGATCATATCTCGAGCAAGTATGCCCGGAAGCAACTCAAGTAGGCGGTCCTCCGGAATCTCATCTCGCGCAATGTCCGCCGAAAGAATCGCTTCCAGAACTGGAAGAATCTCCGAAACCCGATCAGAGATCTGTGAGGCTTCCAATTCATAATCCAAGAATTCCAGAACAAGCTTCTTTGCGTCTTGCGACACCCCAATTTTCTTTCTGGTCATAGTGTGAGGCCTAACTTAAGGATGATCTGCCACTTGGTTCTTCGCTGGTTGTTCTTTCACATCTAGGAGCGCATGACAACATTCTTCCATTCTGGAAGGACGGCCAGTTTGCGCGCTGTCCGTCGTTCTGCGCGGTCCCAACTTACTCCGGCCGCTTCGGACGCATGCCTCGGTTTCGTTACTTTTCGTACAAACTCTGCTCTAGCGTCGGACAACTCTCTCAGTCGCCTCATTCCATCAACTCTCGATATCGTGGGATTTCTCCTGCGGCTGTCTTGCCCTGTACAATCGCTTTCCATCGCCCGTTCACCTGTTGATACAGCTTACGGTCGCCGGCATAAAGACTGTTTATCTTGCGCCGGATGTCCTGGTTCAGTACCGTTTCTTTGTCAGCTCGGTTGCTGGAACTATTCTTCTCTGCTCCGCTGATAATCGTTCGCGCATTCTGTACTCTTTCACCAATAAGGGTATCAAGACCGTAACTAAGCCTGTCGACGGTCAACATCTTCAAGTTGAAGGTTCGCATGACATCGCTCCGGTAGACTTGAGGCGTCCAGTGTGCTTCTCTTGGAAGGTCGATTTCATCCGATAGGTTTTCTCCGAGCCAGTCGATCAATATTTCTATGTTATGCTGGTGATTGGACAGTGTGGCGGGCAATGGATCGAGACCCCTCTTCTCAATCAGCACATGAGCTAGGGGAACATAGCTCTCTTTGCCTTTACCGACCACCTTGTCAAAGTACAGAGAGAGAAGCCGATCAATTGGATTTCGGACGACCGTAAACGCCATTGGCTCAAAAGAGATGCTGTTTGTATCAATACCTAGATCACTTGCCCTGAGGAACTTTTTGTCATCATCATGGACGCGGATTGGATTTGGATGATAGATTCCGTTCTGCATTGCCCAAAGTACGTTCTTTACAAAGGTACATCCACATTTTGGGATAACGAGATAGAATACTCTTGGCTCCCTTAGCGCAAACAACCTGCGGGACAGAAGCTGTGATCGGTCGACGCGACTCTTCATTCCAGTTGCCTTCTGCAGATGAACGCAGCACTCAAGCGAACTCCGATGGAGCACCCTTTTCAGGTGGAGCGATCCTTTGTGTTGTTGTGCGGCTCCCGGTAGGATTTGTCCAGTCCGGCGGGCGACCTCGTCCCGTCCGCACGGCGCCACCGCGGTTTGTGCTCTGCACCAGCACTGCGGATCCGGATGGAGTTCGGGCGTTTCAATCGGCTGTCGATCGGTCGTGGCACCAGAAGGGGCGGTCACCTCTGGCGTGGCTTGGTGAAAGCTGGCGTGAGTTCGGTAGGGCTTTCTGGGGATCGATCTACTGAGGGTGCAAAGCGACGCTCGGGACTTCCTGCCCCGCTTGCAGAAGTGTCGGCTCGCGCCGGTCTTTCGGGTCTCTGCGAAGCTTCGTGCTACTTCGCTCGCCTGCACATGACTTGGTGGGCGAAGTGAACCTCGGAAACAGGCCATTGAACTGCAAAGTGCACGGTTAGAAGTCGCGGCGTAGTACTTCGTGGACGTGCTGGTCAAGGTAGGCGTTTCCGCTTGAACAGGTCGGTGGGAGCGGTGCCGCATCATTCCCGCTTCAGGATTCCATTGAAGCTCTGGGACGAAACATCGAGCTTAACGGGTCATGTTACGCGGAGCTTTACGTCTTCATAAAGCGCTAACTGATTTGCGATTTACTCAACTATGGCGTTTGTGGCCAATAGACCAATCAACTTCTCCATCCCAAAACCAACCACCTTTCTTAGCGTTCAAGAGCCTGTAGACTTAGCAAGGAAGTCAACCAGTGCTCCTGAGGACCGCGGTCCTTCGTTTGCCACCTCTTCGAGGCAGGCGATGGACAGAAAGTTTGACAAGACGCAGAGCACCATCGCTACACCGGTTTCCACCCGGAGCTTCGTCGGTGACGGCTTGGCTCTGACCTAAGGAATATGGCAACCAGAGTACTTGGAATGATAGGCAAAGATCGCAAGACGCTTCTGCCATCCTAGAAGGCTACCCGCTCTGGGACAGCTGCCTGGAGGCGAAGTCGAAGAGCGGCAGCGGCGCCTCGGCCGGCGCTTGTGTTTGATGCCGCTGAGCTGCCCTGATGCGCCGAAGAGGCCCAGCCTTGTGGTTTCGTGCCTCTGGAATGCGCCTTGGCAACGGCATGCCCGCCTCAAGACCTAGAGGGGGTCTTCCGCCACGGCCCACTTGAGACAGTCGAGCCTCTCGGTTGGTACCGACGTCCGGTTCTCAAATGGGATCTTTGCCCAGGTCTTTGGTTGGCCAAGGTCCCTCATAACCGGAAACGGTTCGACTCGCTCGAACAACAAACTGTTAACCGCGACCCGAAATTCTTACCGATGTTGTTCGATCAGTCCTTTGGGCGACGTGATATCCATGATAGGGTAGATATGATTTTGCTAGTATTACCAGATGGTTAATTGCCTCTACGGGGTGGTTACACTGGTAATCGCATGACCGGGAGGGGTACCGTTGCTTGTCGCGTTGAGCATGTTGGGCGTGTTAATGGCTGGTTTGGTGGCTGATGCGTGTCTTATCGATCGCCAAAGCGATTCTGACGACACAGACGATTCCAACCTCGTCGATGACGAGGATGAAACCACAGGCGGCGACCTTCTGGACGATTTCGACGACGGCTCCGACGACGGCGGTTTGGATAGTCTTCTTGGTAGCGGTGACACCACAACGCCATTGGTTGATCCGGACCAGTCCGACGTGCCATCAGATGGAGCGCCGGAAGACTGGATCATGGGACTCTGGGACAGCGACACTGTTGGAAACGGTCTGGGAGGCGACACTGTCCTGGGCGACGAAAGCGACAATTCGCTGCAAGGCGGGACTGACAACGATCTCTTGCGTGGCGGCATCGGCGATGACTCGATGGTCGGCGGTAATGGCGGCGATGTAATGTTGGGCGGTGTTGATGAAGATACACTTCTCGGCAACGATGGGGACGATTGGCTTGACGGGGGCGAAGGTGACGATTGGTTAGCCGGCGGCAACGGCGATGATCTTGTTGTTGGTGGTAAGGGTGTCGACATTCTGGATGGCGGCAAAGGCAACGACACAATTTCGGGTCGAGAGGAGTCCAGTGAGTGGGAGCAAGGTGACTACCTCTATGGCGATGATGGAGATGATTGTCTGTTGCTGGGGGTGGGAGATAATGCAACTGGCGGCGGCGGCTCCGACAGCTTCGCACTACAAGGGTCTGGTGCCGTGGGCGCGATTGCCTCGGTGATGGATTTTGATCACACGCTCGATAAACTGATCGTCACCTATGATCCTGCGATTCATCCCGATCCGGTCATCACGGTTGAGTCGAATGACGATGGCACAGGTCATTTTATCCTTCTGGACGGATCCAAACTGGCCATCGTGCACGGTGACGCAGTTGATCCCTTGTCGATCAGACTTATTCCCGACTGAGACAGTCGCAGACCGTTCCTTGACGCTGTCGCGCCATGAAAGGCAAGCGATCTGAGAAACAGCTGCTCCTTCTCGAGTCCGCGACCGAATCTCTTGGCGATGCAAACCAACCACAATTGTATTCAAGGAATCTGGATCCCGCCTTTCACGCTGATCTTATGCAGCTCGTCTCGCCAGGTTCGGCTCACTGGTTTCGCGCCATGGTAAAGACACCGCGTCAGCGCCGACTTGGCAATGCCCCGAGCCGTCAAACTCTCCTAGCGCGTCCTTCCGCCTGCCGGCGCCAACCAAACTCCTTCTCGCCCAACCACGGCGTCGGCCAGTGTCCATTACTTCTCGAACACCTCTTCGTTCCTCTGAACGCACTCTCCACCTATCTTGGGCAGGTGCCATCAACCTCTACTCTGCCTTTGCCGCAACTTAGATTGCTTGAGTAGCACAGTGCTGGCACGGCGAAGGCCGCCAAACGTCGCAAAGGCGCGACGGAACGAAACTAAGTTAACTAGATTCCTTCGCAACTGACACAAGGCGGTCACAACTTCAGACTCAGATGGACCAGCTCTAGCTCCAAACTGAAGAAAATGGAGGGGCCGATGCCAACCACGCTAGACTTCAGCAATATTGCCGCCGAAAGCGACGCAATAACCGATGCTCACTTCGGCCTGAACTTTGTCTCAGACTATGAGAAAATTGGAACGAAGGGTTGGGAGCAATTTGACAACATCGTTTCAAGAATCGACATCAATGCATTGCGCTACCCTGGTGGTACAACGGCTGAGACACTATTTGACTATCGCAATCCAAACAAAACCAGCGCGATAAATGGCGCCGGCGAATCCGTGAAAATAGAGTCTTTGGACGAGTACATTGATTTCTGCAATCGTGAGGGAATAAATCCGACTATAATTCTGCCAACGAAAGCTCTCCTTACGAGCAACATGGTCAACTCCCATAGAGCCTTCGATACGACCCAGGCGGAAGATCTCATGGTTTTCCTTGAACAGACACTTGCCAAAGTAGATCCCAGCCTAAAAGTCTCCTTCGAGCTCGGCAACGAGTACGAAACCTACATGACGTCAACAGAATACGGTCGAGTTGCATCTGCTCTTACCCAGTTGATTGGGGAAGCACATTCGAACCTACTGAACAATAGTGGTGACAATCCGACCACTTGCGAACCGGACATATTCGTGCAGGTTTGGGGCTATTCTGTTGGCGGCGGAACTAGCTATGAGGAGTTGGCGAGTCGCAATCAGCAAGTTCTCCAGCATTTCGATGCTCCAACCCTGGCCGATGTCGACGGAATGGTGAGTCACTTCTACTTTTCGGAGGGACGCAATCAGGGGACCGATCAGGCACAAACATTCCAAGAAATTGCAAACCAAGTGGCTGCAATAGCCAATATGCAACGAATCTGGGAGCTGGCTTGCGGGAGAGAACTGATAACCAGAGTATCTGAGTGGAACGTACTATTTAGATCAAGAACAGACCTCGGTCTTCAGCAGATTGATCCCATGATGGAAATGTTCACCAGTTTCCTCAGGAATGGTTTTGATGCACTTGACTTCTGGTCTGCTCAGTACCATGCCACAAGCTTGGCCGACTCGTCAGGACGGCTAATGGCTGCCGGAACTCTGATGGACCTTCTGAAACCCAATGTTGTTGGGACTGAAGTCGGAACAACAATCCGAGATGATGACTTCAATGCGTACACTTTCGTTGGAAGTGGAAGATTTGTGTCCGTTATTTCGTCAACAACGGCTGCAGCACTCGATCTTGACTTCTCTGGCTCATTGTTCCCAACGGGATACAGACTCGTTGACGCTTACTCGATTGGTGTTGACGAAACAACTTCGGACGGAAGGTACCGTGACCTTATTGGGCTGGCCGCATACGGAGAACCAGACGCAAAGATTGTGCTCAGTCAGCTCCCGATTAGCATTGTTACTGGTGCCCTTGGGCAGTTTTCCCTGGATTCATTTGAGAGCTTAATTCTCGTCTTTGTATCAGACACTCCTGGAAGGCCTTTTGTATTTGGTACCGACAATGCCGATTGGCTCTACGGAAGTGGCAGTCCAACAGTTTATGTTGGAGGCCGGGGCAACGATTTGATCACCTATGTTGGAAGTACTACGGCGGTGGACCTAAGGCTCGGAGCACTGTCAACGGATACCGGCTACACGGGTGATATCCTGATTAGCATCGAAAGCGTTCTCGGTTCGTCGTTCAACGATACCATTACTGGGTCGGGAGAAGGTGATTACATTGACGGCTCGCTCGGTCATGACATCATTTTCGGTGGCGATGGAGCCGACACTCTCCTCGGCGGCGGTGGCAACGACATCATCTTTGGTGGCAATGGAAATGATCGTCTTACCGGAGGTAGTGGGGATGATATCTTCCACCCTGGGGGCGGGTCCGATACGATCCTTGGCGAAGATGGAGCGGATACAATTTCGTTCTCCGATTTTGACCAAGCCGTGTCGATATGGGTCGGAAGGGGCAAAGTGGAGACTGAGCGAGGGGAGATCACGTTCAGCGGGATTGAGAGTTTCATTGGAACTGAGTTTGGTGATCGCTTCTCTTTGGGCTCCTCGAACTCTACTGTCAGTGGCTTGAGCGGGAACGATAGATTTGAAGCAGTGATGGGCGGACACCATCGGATCATTGCTGGTGACGGGAACGATTCCGTGATGGTTCATAATAGTTCGGTTGAGGTGCTGGGAGGTTCTGGTAACGATACCGTTATGTCGTTTGGTGGAGTACTGAAGTTTGAGGGCGGCCATGGAAGAGATTGGGTGTACTCCACCGGTAGCGGCGGAGTTTTTGAGGGTCAAGAAGGGGACGATACTGTATATGCTTTGGGTGGTGTGGATACGTTTATCTTTTCCTTTAGTTCGGACCACGATGTCGTCTATGGTTTTCGGGCAAGCGATGATGTCATTAATTTCAGAGGCAATGGAATTGAGGATCCGTGGTTAGTGAGGACGAACTCTGGAACCCAACTTTTTTTTGACGCGGATAATAGTGTGCTCCTCGTCGGTTGCTTTCTTGAGTCGCTTGCTGAACTAAGTTACTTCAGTGTCTGATGGCACCTACTGACCAAGGCTCAGTTTCCTCTCCGTGTTGAGGTGGAGTTCTTGGGTTGATTGCTCTGAGCTCGAACGTTGGATCGCGGGAAGCTTGAGTTACCCGGCTCTGATCACGGTGACGTGTTGGTGGCGCCAACGGTAACATGCAGGCAGATCGGGACGTTGACTCCGATTTCGCTACATGGTCTCACCCCGTTGTAGTCTCTTCGCCAAGCTTCCAGTTCTTTTCGCGGGCTTCGGCAAGAGCCACTAACCGATGGGCGTTCAGGTGCTCCGCCCGGACTTGCTATTGAGTGCCTCGATAGAGCCGTTGTCTGTGGGTTTGCCGTGCCGGGAGAAATCGAGCACGACAGCGTTGGTCTAGGCCCAGAGTACGAGGTCTCAGGAGATGAACTCGCTTGCGTTGTCCACCCGGGTCGTCTGCGGATTTCCGTCCTGGCGGCAGACTCTTTCCAGCGTCTGAACGACGTCCTCGCAGCGGTAGGCGAACCGTGGGCCGGCAGCAAGGAGTAGCGCGAGTGGGTGTCGACTACGGTCAGGATCTGCAGTTGTTTCCCGAGGGCGAGTTGGTCGTGCTCGAAATCCGTCGCCGGGACCTGGTTCGGCCCTACTGCTTTCCGACGATCATCGCGATGCTGTGCCTTGACCCGGCGCTTAGGATGCCGGTTCCGTAGCTGCAACCCCAACCTTCTGTAAATCCTGCATGTCTTCTTGATGTTCACCTGCCAGCCGCAGCGTCGCAGCAGCACATGCACTCACCGGTGACCGTAGAGCGTACGCGTCTCGCAAATCTTCCTGACCCTTAGTTCGAGGCCTGCCCGGCTCAGCGAGACTTGTAGTGGTAGCTCAAAGTGTCGAACTGAACAGCCTGACAAGCACGGCGGATCATGTCATGCGGTATTTCGCGGTCCAGCGTCAGGCCGGCCACGATCTTCTTCAGCCGTGCGTTCTTGTCATCAAGTGACATGAAACGCCGCATCTCGTCGGGTAGCAGGCCTCCATACCGCTTCTTCCAGTTGAAGTAAGTCGCCTGGCTGATGACCGCCTTCCGTCAGACCTCGGCCACCGGCGTGCCCTCCTTGCCCTGTTTAAGGATGAACGCCTTCTGCGCCTCCGTGAACCTCGAAGCCTTCATGCGATTCCCCTCTCGCCCAGCTGGGGCAAGATAGGGGGAAACTCCCGCTTCGAACGATCCAGTTCTCAGAGGGCAAAGCAAGGTGCATTCCATGCCACGGCAAAGCCAAAGATTGACGCATTATGTCAGGTGGTAGGTAAATCTTCTTTACAGTCGGAGCCTTCACGAGGCGCTCAGGCCCAAAGCATAGCCAAATGTAGTGGAAGGTTCGCCGCGATGCTACCAGATGAAGTGGCCCCAGCGATGCTGAGCGCTACAAATAAAGATACCGAAACCACAACTATTGCGGGAACAAGCAACCATTAGCTATGTGTAGGAGTTGATTGTTCGCCGAACGCCATCGCATTAACCCGCTATTAACCTCGTTGGCGCAAGGTCGACGAAAGTTTAACAGGTATGAGGTAAACCATGCATCCTAGGGAATTGAGCCACCTGGCCTTGGTAGCTGCTAACGCCGCCCGACTGGACGGGTTTCAGGCTACCGCCAACGCATTTCTCGCTTTGGCTGTGGCTTGCGATGACCAGGCTTCGCGGGAAAAAGCGCCTGATCGGCTGCATGCATCCGAACGCCAGCTTCTCCGTCCGTACACCATAGAGAACTCCAATCTCATTTTCCATTAACTCGGCGTTAATCTCTTCCCGACTGGGTTGGATCGAGCCACTTGAGGGGCAGACGATTGAGCAACTTGCAGGCTGACGCGCTAGAACTGATTAAAGAGGCAGCAAAGATTGCACGGCTCAGCAAGAGCAGCAAGATTGCCGAAGCGACTCTGCACGCGTTAGATGCCATGGTGGACGACGGGTTGGTGAGTACGGCCAATATCCACCCTTACGCGTTGGTAATGAATGAGATGATTGCGAGCGGCGCGCTGCGTCTTCGCTCACAGGGCTTGTCACCGAACCCTGAGGTGCCTCAAGATTCCTAGACTCCTCCGTCGATCAGCTTCTGCTGCCTAGTTTCGAAGTGAATGGGCGATGTCGTTCCGTCGCCCCATGGAAAACTCCGCTTCCGTTGAAGCACCTGATTTAGGTGTGCACGAAACTGGTAGCAGGCCACACCTCCGCCCACGAGCCTCACGGAAATGGAGCAAGGCGTCCAAAGGTCTAGGGCACCTGAGGCGAGTGGACATCGCAACCGAAGGGAGGGATTACACGACGGGCCACCCTGTCAACCACCTTGCAGACTACCTTCTACTTCTCAAAGTTCGAGCATGGCACTATAAGGCGTTCGAGGGAGCCTAGCAGCTCTCGCGCCCTGTTATCTACGAGACCCTACCCAAGTGAATCTTTTTCTCGCCAACGACACCTCGTCTTCGGACCATGCCGGCTGTAAGGCTGTTATGCGCTCCATCCGCAAGGTTCTGTCGGAGGTTCAGCGGATCAACATAATAGGAACAAGCAGCCACAATCATCTTGAAGTCGACGAGGCAGCATTTGACGCCGCTGACATCCTACTCGTGAATGGTGAAGGCACGATACATCATTCGGGTGTGAGGGCCCGTTTTCTGTTGAATCTTATCGCAAGAGCCAAGCGCGTCGGGAAAAAGGTAATGCTCGTAAATGCGCTATTTCAGCAGTACGAATGGCCTGACGAAGAGATCCTAGATGGTCTGTCATTGCTTGCCGTTCGCGAGCCCAGAAGCGCTAGATTTGCAGCAAAATTTGGTGGGCGTCCTGAAATACTTCTGGATTCGGCCGCTGATCCACTCTTCTTGGTCGACGGAGTCGCTGAACGTCTATCGAATGGGCGCGTCATTGGCGGGTTTCACGAAAAAGGTCTTCTCTATGATCCGTTTGCGGAGATTGACGGCCAACGGATCACAATGCGAAGAAGAAATTTTGAGGACATCGTTGCGACACTCAGGTGCGCCGAGGTGTACCTCACCGCCCAGCACCACGGAGTCTATGCCGCGGCTCTGGCCGGTTGCCCCTTTGTTGCCACTCCATCCAACAGTCACAAAATAGAGTCCTTTATCGAATGGTCCGGTCTACCAATTCCCATTTGCATGAGTATCCAAGAGATACCATCCGCAATGGTCTTTGCTATCAGGAACCGCACCATGTTCACTGAGCTTGCAGATATTCTGCGTCAACGTTCTGTACTGACACCTTCTAGATTCACTGAAGCGCTCTACTAGGAACCTTAGCGGGTACTCCCCAAATAGACAGAATCTGCCTACTGGTATTGTCAGAAGAACCTCGCTTGAGACGAGCGGGGCGCCCGGCTAAACTCTCCGTAGGCCTCCTGCAGGTCCGTCAACTGCTTCTCGTCTTGCTCGCGGATCTCTAGCGGGTTCGCCCGCAGCGCATTCTACATGCCCCGCTTGGCGTCATCGACCGAGCCTTCGATCTCCGTCGGCGAAAGGTCAAAGGCCCGAGAGGCCTCCGCCACCGTCGTCTTGCCCTGAATGATCTCGACCACCAGCGCCGTCTTACGCTTGGCCGTCCGAGGCCGAGCACCGTGTGACGGAATTGGTTTGTGACATGGAGGAACCGAATGCCGTTCATCGCAAAGACTGCACCTCTCACCGTCAGCTCGGACGATCAGGTGAAGATTGAGGAAAGGCCCTTCTACGGAGGGCAGAATATCCGCCCTTGCGATCTTGTATACTTGTGGTCGTCGGAAACGCAGGGCGGCGTTGGCTTATGGAGTCGGGCAACGGTAGTTGCGGTCCTTTCCCGCAAGGAAAAGCCGGTAGTTACCGTGCGGGTCGATCGGCGGATGAACGCCGGCAACTTCGAGTATAGTCAGATCGCGCCGCATAGGGACAGCCCTGCAGACACGCCCATCGTTGGGTTGGCACGTAAGTTCTGCAGGCATGCGCATAACAAGGTAGCGCACATAGCGGACGCAGAAGCCGCGCTGTTACAACAGCAGTTCGGATAGCGCGGCACTGTCATCGGTGGACGGATAAATGCCCGTGTGTCTGGCCGGCCAGGACTTCGTTTTGCATCCCGGCTTGGCGGTCAGCCGCATATCTCAACCTTTATACCGACTGAGGCTCCAAAGCTGCCGCGGCTTCAGATCCAGTGTCCGCAGCATTTGAGAAACGCTGTCGACCTGATCGTCGTAGCGGCCATTTGGAGCCTCCCCCATTTCCTTGAGAAAAAGTTCAAGCCAGAGGGCAAGTTTCGGCAGACGCATCTGTCCATCCTCGATCTTCGCACATTGCAACGCCATTCGCTGGATCTTGTCTCCTTTAGGCGGAAGGGCTTGCACATCATTGAGGCAGTCGCGGAGCAACTCATTGCCAAGCGCAATTCCGACACCAGCTTTCTCGACAACGATCAGTTTTGGATGCCATTTTGACCTGAGCGCACGGGCGGCGCGCAAGAGGTCCGCGTAATGATACTGAGCCCTGTGCACATCGAGAAGGTCGATGAACTGGCCAACAAGTCCCCATGTCGTGCAAACGGAGTAGTCATTGTCCAGCCCGGGCACGGACGCCGTGTCCCAGCTTTGGACAATGGCCTCATAGCGCCTGATATCCAGTGGCCCATCCCACTGCCGAAACCATTCCCGCTTTACCAGGTTTCCGCCCGGCAGGACCGGACACTGTTGATACTGAGCCTCGTAGGCCACTGAGCCAAGCTGGCGGCGTATGCGGTGTAGTTCATCGCTGTCGGTTCGCTCCTCGTGAAGCAAGTCACCGACCTGACGGTTGAACTTGGCGCCGTTCCCCAACGGCAGCACCTGCGGTTCCGTCGCAACTGCGGGAAGGTTGATGTGGTCCCAGTCGCCGCTTGGAAGCAGCCTGCCGATCAGGTCATCGAGATGAAGTCGCTGTGCAACGATCACGATGGCTCCGGTTTTTGGATCGTTCAGCCGGCTCGCAGCGGTGTTGCGGAACCACGTATGGCAAGAGTCGCGCTTGACCAGGGATTCTGCGTCGTCAGACTTCATCAGATCATCATAGATGAGGATGTTTCCGCCCTTCCCCGTTAACGTCCCCCCTACCGATGTTGCGATCCGGCGCCCTTTGACCAATGTGTGGAACTCTTCGACCGAACTCTTGGTCGGGTCGATCTTGGTTGCCGGAAACGTTGCTCGATAGAACGGGGCACGCATGAGGTCGCGTGTCTGTCTGCCAAAGTTTTCGGCAAGGCTTGCGCTGTAACTTGCACACACGATCTTCGCGCCCGGATTTCTTCCGAGGAGCCAGGCGGGAAACGCCACGCTGGTGAGTTGTGACTTGAGGTGGCGAGGTGGGACGGTGATGATGAGCCGCCGCGTCTCCCCTTTGGCGACCCGCTCAAGGGCGTTGCAGAGCGCCCTGAGGTAGAGCGCATCCATGAATGTGTCACCGGGGTTCATGACCCCAAAGGCACGGCGCAGAAACGAATAAAGGTCGTTGGCGTAGACGGTTCGAAAAAGCGCTTCGTCAAGACTCATCTTGCACCTTTGCCTGTTTCAGCTTGACGAGTTTGGCTTGCCAATCCGCTTCCTCGAGCATCACCTGAAGGTCAGCCTCGGAATAGCCCGACTGGTAGGCGTCACCGGACAATTCCGTTACAGCCTGAATCAGACTGGTCACCAACCTTGCGGCGGCGACGTCTCCTTTAGCTGACTTAGTGAACATGGCAGCAAGGGTCAGGTCCAACATGGTCATCTTTTTCTCTATACCCCCTTCGAGAACGGTGACCTTCTTTGCCGCATGTTTCACGATCAGCTTTTTGAAGTTCACAACGCCCTTGGGACGCCCTTTCGGATTGCCGGACTGGCCTGGTTTGAATTGATGCTCCAGAGGTGGCACGCCGTAGCCCACCTTTGGACCGCTGGTTGGTTCGGGTGTATCGCCCATCAGAAGTCCTCCTCGCTCGAGGCCACCGGCCGGGGAGCGTCGGACAATCCCCCCTGCCCTCCACTTGAGCGACCTCGCGCGCGTTACGAAGCTCGGCGAAGGTCAGCCCCGTCGAAAGATGGATGGCCTCCAGCCCAGTCAGCTTCTCCCACCGGCCGATTGCCACATCGACATAGGCCGGCGAGATTTCGAGGCCGACGCAGATCCGTTTCGAAAGCTCCGCCGCAATGATCGTCGTGCCCGAGCCTAGGAACGGGTCAAGGATCACGTCGCCCATTGCTGTGACATCCAGAATTGCGTCACGGACCAACCTGACAGGCTTCACGGTGGGGTGGAGCGAAAAGTCATCTTCAGCCGACTTCCGCCCGCCGGTGGCGCCGGCATAAGACCAAAGGTTCGTTCGGTTCCGGCCATGGATGCCCAACTGAACATTGTTGAGGTGAGGCGCCCCTGGCCGTCTGATCACAAGAACAAGTTCATGCTGACTGCGATATAGCGATCCCATCCCGCCCTTTTCTTTGGCCCAGACACACATGTTGATAAGATCAAGACCGAGAGTACGAACGACGCGCATCAGCACCTCGACGTGGCGCCAATCAATGCATAGAAAGAGTATGCCACCGGGTTTGATGGCTTTCATCATGTTGCCCGTCGTGATCCGGAGGAACTCTTCGTACTCAGCTGGTGACATTTCGCCCGAGGCTTCCGCGAATTCCGGGAACTTGCCGCCGCCAACCCGGATGTGGCGGTCGACTGAGACGTTGAACGGGTGGTCCCCGAAGACAGCGGAGACCTTCCGATCCCCCACAGCGATCCCGATATCTTCACTGCTTCGGGCGTTGCCGCAAACCACACGGTGGCATCCCAGCCGCCAAATATCCCCAGGACGGGTGACGGCTGATCCATCAGGGTCTGGGAGTTGACCGACGTTGTCGAGCGGATCGGGTTCATTAAGCCCAACGTCATCAAGTACAAGGATGCGGTCGATCTCCGGGTGGTCGAAGCCGGTCACGGAAAGGTCCGGCTCGAACTCCAGCAAGTAGGCGAACTCGATCTTTAGTGCTTGCTCATCCCACTCTCCACGTTCCCCAATCCGGTTCAGAGCGATCCGTAGCAAGCGGACGTCGGTGTCGGACAGGTCATCGGCGATGATGCAAGGAATTTCCTTCAGGCCAAGTCTGCGCGCGGCCTCAATCCGAGCATGCCCATCGATGATCTCACTTCCCTTTCCGAGGATTGGCGGATCACGAAACCCGAACCGCCGAATGGACTGGCTTGCACGCGAGACTTGCCGAGAGATCAGCTTCCTTACCGGGTGAAGGGCTGACACCAGAGTGTTCAACGGAACCATTTCGACTTTGAAATCCGGAAGGAGGTCGTTGCACACAGCCTGAGCGTTGCTGGTGGTTTTCGGCGCACTTGCGGACGGTAGGACCGCACTCGCTTCAGGCGTCGCGGCGGCGGCAAAAGGATTGGATGTCGGCTTGTTTATGAAAGTTATGGCCATTGTAGCATTTCCTTTCTCGTAGTGTTGAGGCGGGAAATGCGGCCATGAAGACCGCAATGCCCGCCGTGGTTGGCGTTGGCATTTGCAGGTTCTCCAAGGGTTTTGGGCAGTAATCGCAGATGGTGAGGCTGCGACCTAAGTTATGCGGACTCAAATATCA
Organism: Paracoccaceae bacterium; assembly: GCA_046305855.1. Classification (GTDB taxonomy): domain Bacteria; phylum Pseudomonadota; class Alphaproteobacteria; order Rhodobacterales; family Rhodobacteraceae; genus Tabrizicola. The sequence goes on along the minus strand of JBKDYO010000068.1, from coordinate 10,101 downwards.
CTACATAGTGTGTAGGTCAATAGTTCCCCTACCGCAGGTTGACGAACGCAATTAAGGGAAGGGGAACAAAATCAGTGCGTAGAACGATGGATGGCATGCTGCCGGCTTTGTGGACAGGCAGTTAAGAAAACCAGGAATGGTGCGAGATCCGTCCGTGGGAATGCGTCGTCCTCCGGTCACCAGCCTGGATACCGGTCGCTGTCGATTGTATCGGTGCCCTCATCTGCGAGATCCCCCGCGAGGCGGCAGATCAGATCTGCGCATTCGATCTCGCGCCGCCAAGGATGCCTCATAACCTCGTTCGGGTAGAGTAGCCCCAGAAGGTTTCCTGCAATGGCACCGGTACTATCGCTGTCGCCCGAATGCGTGACGGCGATCCTCAGTCCTTCCTCGAACGACCCCGAATTCAACGCCGCGTAAAGCGCGATCGCGAGCGCTTCTTCAGCGACCCAACCGCCTCCCAAGGCTTCGATTGTTTGCGGCGTCCCGTCACCGGGAGCGGACAAGGCGGCCCTGATGGACGTGGCGGTTTCGCCGCCGAATTTACTTAGAGCGGCGTTTGCAGCATCCTGAAGCCCCCACCCCTCCAGAACATCGCTCAGGATAATTGCCCATGCGGCCGCGGCTTCCTGTCCGGTTGGATGGCCATGCGTCAGGGCAGAAGTCTGGACGGCAAGTTCTCTGCGATCGCCGCGGTAACCGGCCATCAGCGCAATCGGGGCGACGCGCATGATGGTCCCGCATCCCTTGGAGCGGTTTTGTGCCAGTTCACCGAAGTGTTCTGCCGCAGCGAGTGACGACATGCAGGTATTTCCAGGCGCACGTCGCACATGAAGACGCCGGTCGGCGACTAACCCTGTTCCGTCGATCTGCATTCTTGACGTTCCACCCTGCGTCGAGAACCAGCGCAAAAGGGCATGATGGACGACGCCTGGCGGATAGCAGATGCCCTTTTCGAAGGCGCGGTTAAGCGCACGGAGAAGACCTCCGGCCGTTAAAAGCGTCATCTGTGTGTCATCCGTGATTGCACCAACCCGACCCTGGTGGGCAAGCAGGTCGTTCACACCGCCCGGAAAGCGACCCCGAATATCAGCAAGCGGCCAGAACTCGATCTCGGCACCAAGGGCATCTCCGATCGCCCCGCCAAAGAGGCTGGCGCGGGTCAGTTCCGTTCGCCGATCCCCCGGCCCCGCTTGCCCTTCGAGAAACTTCTCTTGCACCGCTGTCTCTATCGAGCCCGGGCGGATCTCACGGACCCGTCTCATCGCACCTGACCACGGCTCACCACGCTCGATCAACACAAGCGCAGCGATCATCCCTGAACAGCCGCGGCCTCCCCTGCAATGGAACAGTACCCGCCCTCCCCGATCGAGGGTCTGGTGCAGAGCCGGAGAAACTGCGGCCCAGGCCTTCAGCGTGCCGATGTCGGGCGCCGCAAAATCAGCAATCGGAAGGTGGTGCCAGATCATGCCGGCCCGGCGCACCGCCGCACCAAGATGTGGCACGCCAAGCGCCTCCATCTCGTGTTCTTCTACCAGAGACACGACAGCGTCGGCACCCCACTGTCTGATCGCGGAAACATCCCTGCCAAGGTCGCGGCTGCGGGGGGCCCCGATGGCCCCGCCTTCGGTCTTGCCGGGACAGATGGTCAGACCCATGCGGCCCGGACCAACTCTGATCTCTGCGATGTTCAGCGGTTGTGACTGACTGGTCTGCAAATAGTTACCCTCATCAAGACGATCCAAGCTCTGGACCAAGCTGGGCAGACGCCGCCAGGCGTTCTTCCCTGCTTTCGCTGCTTAGGGCGAAACGGTCCCTGTTTCGGAACCGAAATTCCCTGTTCCGCGCGACAGGGAATTTAGCATCAACTCATTGTAATACGTAGGGATTTTCGCAATAGATCGGCGAGAAATAGAGCTATTTCCGGCATTTCCCTGATATTTTCCCTGATAGCAGGGAGTTTTTCGGCGAGACCGGTTAGCCCAGGACTACGACCACTGCCACTTCACCAAGATGTCAGCAACACGTCACCGCCGATCACGGCGCCGTGCTTGATTGTTGCCGTGCGCTGAATAGACTGGCGAAAATGTCCAGGAAAGGTGCTTGAAGTGAAGCTGTTGCCCCGTGTCTCGATTGCCCTGATGCTTTTTGCGCTGCCGATCACTGCCCATGCGGCAAGTTGCAGCGACACCGGCGGCCAGTACGAAAGCTGGAAATCCGAAATGGCGGCCGAAGCCAAGGCTGAAGGTGTCGGCGAACGCGGCATTGCCGCCCTTATGGCGACGTCCTATTCCAAGGCCACGATCGGGGCCGACCGCAACCAGAAAAGCTTCAAGTACAGCCTGGAGAAGTTCCTTCAGGTCCGGGGCGCCGACACGATTGTCCAGCAAGGCCGCGGTCGCAAGGCCAAGAACGCCGGGTTCTACGACAGCCTCGAAGCGGCCTATGGTGTTCCTGCCGGGGTGCTGATCGCGATTCACGGCATGGAAACCGGCTTTGGCGGTTTCATGGGCGATACCAATGTCGTCTCGGCCATCGCCACGCTGACCTATGACTGCCGCCGGTCCGACTTCTTCCGCCCGCACCTGATCGGCGCGCTGATGATGGTGGACCGCGGCATGATCTCGGCCAAATCCATCGGGGCCAAACATGGCGAGTTGGGCCATACCCAGTTCCTGCCCGGCAACGCGATGCGCTACGGCATCGACGGCAATGGCGATGGCGTGGTCGATTTCAACAACGCCTCCGACGCGCTTGCATCGACTGCGAATTATCTGCGCAAGAAGGGCTGGAAACCCGGAAAGGGCTACCAAGAAGGCGAGCCGAACTTTGCCGTGATCAAGGAATGGAACGCCGCCAAGGTCTACCAGCAAGCCATCGCCATCATGGGCGCCCGGATCGACGGCTGACGCCCGAATCCTTGACCTGATGCCCGCGACCGAAGCAGCCTGTTGCCGATGACGAGCAACGGGAGGCTACCGATGAGCATGAGCGAACAGGACAAGCGTCTTGGAATGGATCGCGGCATCACCCGGCGCGATTTCCTGGACGGGATCGCGCTGGCGATCGGGGCGACGGCACTCGGCGGCTTTGGTGCACGCCCGGCCAAGGCTCAGACGGCCGCCTACCCGCCTGCAGGCACCGGCCTGCGCGGGCAAACCGATGCGGCGCAGAACGTCATGCACGCGATCCGCGACGGCGGCTTCTGGGCCGCGAACCAAAGCGTCACCGACACTGGCGAGGTCTATGATCTTGTCGTCGTAGGGGCCGGGATCTCGGGCCTCGCCGCCGCCTTTACCTACCGCCAGCATCAGCCCGGCGCGAAGGTGTTGCTCATCGACCCGCTGGAGGATTTCGGCGGCCACGCCAAGCGGAACGAGTTCACTTCGGGGAACGGCAAGCGGCTGATCGGCTATGGCGGCTCGCAGTCGATGCAGACACCCAGCTACTTCAGCCCCGCAGTGAACGCGACCCTTGCTGCCATCGGGATCGAGCCAGCGAAGTTCGAGACCTACTACAACCAGACCTGGGCCGAAGAGCGGGGCCTGAACAGTGCGGTCTTCTTCGACGCTGCCAAATAGGGCGTCGACAAGCTGGTCATCCAGTCCGGTGAGACCGCCGACTGGGTGGCCCAGACGCCCCTGAACGACAAGGCCAAGGCTGACCTCATCGCCCTGATCGACGCGCCCGCCGACTACATGCCCGGCCTCACAGCGGATGAGAAGCTGACGAAGCTTTCCCAGATCACCTACAAGGAGTTCCTGCTGGATTACGTGAAGGCCGACCCGCAGCTGGTCGACTATTTCCAGACCTCGACCACCGGCTATTTCGGCGTGGGCATCGACGCGACGACCGCCTTGGACGCGCGCGGCAACTGGAACCCCGGCTTCGACGGGATGGATCTTGGGGAGACCGTTTCCAAGTTCCACAGCCCCTCGGGTCGCCTCGGCTTCACCGATCCCGACTATTACATTTACCACTTCCCGGACGGAAACGCCGGGATCGCACGCCACCTTGTCCGCGCCCTGATCCCTGCCGCCCTGCCCGGATCGACGATGGAAGACCAGGTCGTGGCGACGGTGGACTACGCAGCGCTCGACCAGCCCGAGAACGAGGTGCGCCTGCGGCTGAACTCTACCGCCGTCAAGGTGGCCCATGACGGCGACCCCGGCAGCGCGACAAGCGTGACCGTCACCTATGCCGACGCCGGGGGTCTCAAGTCGGTGAAGGCAGGTCATGTGGTGCTGGCCTGCTGGCACCGCGTCATCCCCTACCTCACCGACGAGCTGTCTGCCGACCAGATCACCGCGCTGAATGACCAGCAAAAGGTGCCGCTGATCTATACCAACGTGCTTCTGCGGAACTGGACGGCGCTGGACGAACTCAAGATCGACGGCGCCCGCGCCCGCGGCAATTTCTGGAGCGGCTTCGAGATCGACTTCCCGGTGTCGATGGGCGACTACCGCTTTGCCGACACGCCCGAAGACCCGGTGATCCTGCATCTGTCCAAGGTGATGATCGAACCCGGCCTGCCGTCGCGCGAACAGGCGCTGGCGGGCAAGCGGGCGCTGGTGACGTTGACCTTCGAAGAGATGGAACGCTCGATCCGCGAGCTTCTGGCCAAGGCACTGGCGGGCACCAGCTTTGACCCCGCCACCGACATCGAGGCCATCACCTGCAACCGCTGGAGCCACGGCTACGCCTACGAATACATGCGCCCCTGGGATCAGTTTTGGCCCGACGGCCCCCTCCCGATCGAGGCCGCCCGCCAACCCTGGGGCCGCATCGCGATAGCGAACAGCGACAGCGGCGCCTATGCCTATGCGCATTCCGCCATCGACCAAGCTGTCCGCGCGGTGCGCGATCTTCTGGGCACGCCGGACGGCGCGCCCGACTATGCGCGCTTTCCCGGTCCGCCCTTGGACAAACTTGGTCTCTGATCCCCCTTGCACCCGCCCGCGCCTGCCGGTAACAGGCGCGGCAGTGGCCCGTTCGTCTATCGGTTAGGACACCTGGTTTTCAACCAGGTAAGAGGGGTTCGACTCCCCTACGGGCTGCCACCTTTTCATATCTTTCATTTTTTTTCAAAGGCTTGCGGGGTCGGCTTGTCTAACCTTTCGGGTAGGTTGGTCAAATTCCGTTCTGGTTTTAGGCCCGTAGCGCGCGCCAGCGCCTTGTCGGCCAACTTGGCCCGGTTCGCTTTCTTAACGTAGGTCCCGCCCTCTTTCGACGTCGCATGGGCGAGGAAGCTCATGATCTCGAGCTCTCCGCCCCCGGCGTCTGCGATTCTCGTCGCCTGCCCCTTGCGCAAACCGTGGGCCGAACAATGCGGAAGTCCGGCGGCGCGGCATTGATCCTTAAACCAGTTGCCAAACGATTCGACCGTGTAGGGCCGCCCGCGCTGATGGGTCAGGAACAGCAACTGCCCCTTGGGCAGCGCCTCGATTTCGCGCGCCAGCTCTGGCAGGATCTCGTAATCTCCACCTACGCCTGTCTTGTGCCGGCGATAGCTTATCCTGCCTTCCCGGACGTTCTGCGAGCCGAGGCGCACCAGGTCCTGCCGCGCCGCCCCGGAGTTGAGGATCAGAAACGCTGCCAAACGCGCCTTTGTCCCCGGTCCGTGGTGGGCAAGGAACTGACTGATCTCGGCTTCGGTCCACATATGGTATCCGTCTGGGTTTTTCTTGCGCCAATCGGCGTGGCGGGCGGGGTTATGCTTCTGCCCGGCTAGGTCGTGCTTGATCGCAAAGGTGAACAGCATGGACAGGTTTTTCTTGACCGTGTTCGCTGCAGTTGGCCAGCCTTCAAGCCCATCAGGGCCTCGACGTGGCGGGCAGCAAGCGCCCCGATGTGGTACTTGCCAGCCTTGGCCCTCAGCCAATCCAGCTCGCGGCGGATCGACGACTTCCGCACATCAGATAGGTTCAGGTATTTGGGGCTGCGCAGATACTGCTCGATTAGCCAAGCAAGGGTTCCATAGAGCGCTGTTGTTTGAGTGACTGGCGCTTTTGCGCCTTCCAAGGCGGCCTCATAGGCAGCACGAAATTCGGCTGAGCCGTATGCACCGGGCAGATAGACGTCCACTCGGTTCTTGCGTCGGAAGCGCCACATGACCTCTCCATGGCGGCTCACTGCTCTTGTGACACCTGGAAAGGCATTCCTACGACTTTTCATTGAAGTAGGTCGTCAGGATCAGGGCCGGGAAAGTCCATGGACTCGCTTGCTTTCAGAGTTATCTCAACTGTTCCATCCGGACGGACCAGGACCGCTTTCACTTCTCCAGCGGCCGCCTGCGCACCGCGAACACAACGGGTGATATCAACTTGCCTAGGGAGGGCGCGATGTTTGGCCAATGAACCAGTTCTCCTATCGATTCCGAACTTTCTCATGGTGGATCGCCTGTGTCTGTCTGCTTCGTCGCCCCAGATGGAACTTGAAACATCGCATTGAAGACGGCGCACGTTCAGTCTGAACCCAGTGCCTTTCAGGTCCGTGAGATGTCCTACTAGAAGGACGAGATTCATCCGAGTTTCTGTGGTTGCCTGCGTTAGTTGGTCAACGCCAAGTACCGTAGATGCGAAGATGCTCGACGAAAGTGTAGCGTCTTGTCCGTTGCCCCACGACGGAAACACACTCAGGCCATATGGGGTTTGCTAACTTCGCTGCTGCACCAAAGAGTTGCGTGTTCTAGTGGACCACAGGGATCGGCATTCCGCTCGTTGATGTAGCCTGACCTCTCACCCGGCATGTCACAAATCCCTGCTTACCCCCCCCGGGGGGGGTAAGCAGAAAGCTGACGGTTCTGATCGAAACCGCTCGTTGGAGGTCACTTTTCGCGCAGGGCAATCTGGAGAAAAAAGCCACTTTCACGAGCGCCAGTCGTGTGCTGGCCTTAAGCGCTCCGAGGCGAACCACTGCTTTCGGCCCAAAGCCGCCCTTCGACCTCATCGCGACAGCATCCGCTTAGCGCGCCCTTCCCGGTCGTTCAGGCATTCACGCACATGCGCTGAAAGCTGCCGCCCCCCGCGGCGTCTGCAAGCCTTCCCTCCTCGGTCATGCACGGTCACTCGACCAGGCCATAGGGCAGACCTGAACGTGCGACACATGCAACCCACAGGTGTTCACGTCAACATCCCGGCGTGCTAGAAGCAATCAAATGTTCAGGATTCTTGGGGTCCATATTGGCATCGCTCTACCTTGCACGCTTGACGGTTGAAGATCGCACCAAGCTTCTGAAGAAGCTCCACGGCATTCAGATGGGGCGCTGCTTCATCTGCGAGCATGACATTGATCTCGCCCTGCACAAGGACAGCATTGACATCGACCATGTCGTTCCCTTGAAGCTCGGCGGCAAGGATGATGAGTCAAATTTCGCCGTCACCCATGCGAGCTGCAACCGCTCGAAGCAGGCAAGCAATCTTGAAGTGGCGCGCATTCTGTGCCGCTTCAAGGCCCTTAAAGAGTCCTTGGAAGGTGATAACAGAACCCCAAGCCTGGCTGACATTCTGGAACAAGCCAAGGGAGGAAAGGCTTCTCTGAAGTTCATCGTTTCTGCGGATGAAGTCAGCTACAGTTTTGGCGACATCGGTGACAGCAAGATTCGAAAAGTGCCGCTTTATGAAGACGGTCTGAGCGGCTTCAAGTATTTCTTTGCTCAGCTCCCAATCGAATACATGCGCCATGATGACCGGATCAACCCGCGATCCATCGGGGCGAACATCAGCAAGCTGGTGGAAGAATTCTATCATAAGAGGCCGCAGCTCCACGTGCCCCTAGCTTGGGTGCAAAGCAAAGACTCGGACTCGCCCATCTTCATCTTTGACGGCCAGCACAAGGCTGCGGCGCAGATCATGTTGGGCGAACGTGCCCTGCCCCTTCGTGTCTTTGTTGACCCCGATCTCGATGTTCTGATCACCACCAACACGAACGCAGGAACCACTCTCAGGCAAGTCGCTTTCGATAAATCGATCCAGCGTCACCTAGGCAGCACGCTTTACCAGGATCGCATCAATCGCTTCCGCAAGGAGACAGGACGCGGAGAAGAGGATCTGAGCTTCAGTGAACGTGACCTGGTGGGGTATTTCAAAGGCCAATCCCGCGAGATGAAGCGATACATCCTCGACGCCGTGCGCGATGGCATCACCTCATCTGCAGACAACAAACTGCGGGACTTTATCGACTATGGCGGGCGGGGCAAGGAAAGGCCTCTGTCCTACAGCTCGATTGACAAGACGTTCTACTCCTTCTTCATCCATCAAGAGGTCTTGGACACCCCTCTCGATCACGGGCTTGAAAACGGCGAGAACCCCCGCGAACTTGAGACAAGTCAGATCATCAAGCTGATGAACTTGATCGCTGAAGAAATCTTCATCGGAAAATTCGACGCAGACCTCGGGACGGACAAGATCGAGAGCCGCATCCAAAAAGGCGAACTCTTCCCCATCGACCACGTCACGGCTTTCCGCTTAAGCAAAGAGGAAGTCATTTACAACTGGCTTTCCTATATTCGTCAGGTCGCAGAGTTCTACTTCATCAACTCTGGCAAGCCGATCCAAAAGGACAAACTCTTCCAGTATCCGTTCCCCGAACAGATCTGGCAGAATATCCGAAACTTCCTGAAAAACTTCGTGAACTTGCCGCTTTGGTCGAACAATGATCTTTCCGCGACGGTCTTCGGGGGAAAACAGAATAACAGCTTCTGGCAAAATGTATTCGAGACCGGAAGAACAACACAGGGCGTTTACGTCATGCCGCAAGGTATCAATTTGGTCGAATTGATCAGGTAACCGCAACCGTAGACCACATCACCTCATGCTCTTTGAACGGAAAATATCTTGAAATATGCATTGGTGGGTGACGAGCGCATTGAGGCCACTCCCGGCTGCAAAGGCACCTGCCCTGGCTGCGGAGAAGCAGTCATCGCGAAGTGCGGAAAACAGAAGATCGAACACTGGGCGCACAAGGGAGCAAAAACCTGCGACCCCTGGTGGGAGCCTGAGACTGAATGGCATCGGGCTTGGAAGGCCCACTTCTCAAAGGAGCTGCAGGAAGTTCGTCACGAAGATCCCGAGACTGAGGAGTGGCACATTGCGGACGTGAAGCTTGCACCCGGCATAGTTCTTGAGTTCCAGCACTCCGCGATTAAGCACGAGGAGATCAAGTCTCGGGAAGAGTTCTATCCCGAAATGATCTGGATCGTCGATGCGACACGCCTAAAAAGATCCGTCGGCAAGATCAAGGATGCATTCGCCCACGGCGACCAGTGGGATCTTCAAGGACACCGGGCTGTCACCCATGGTCTGAATAATATCCCTCTGGAATTCAGAGAAAGCCGACACTGCGTGCTCTTCGACTGCGGCCCCAACGAGCCCTTCTACTGCATCCTGCCTGGCCGGGTTCTGGATGCCGCAACACTTATCGCGTTCAACAGAGACAGCATCATGGAGTGCCTGAAATCTGGCTCACATTTCGTCGATGCCAAGGAAACCCAAGAGCGACTCTTGGGCGGCATCTTGGCGCTCGCAAACAAATACAATATTCCACCCACGATGGGCCTAAAATTCATCATTGGCTACTGGGTGAATGACCAAAAACTGAAGATCATGCAGAAACGCATGAGGCTCAGAGGTTTGCCTTACAGACGATAGCGCAGCCCACCAAGATGTATCGCGCTTGGAAGCAGACATTCAGATTCCGGCGGCGATGCCCCTCACAGATCTAAATTTCATTCCTCAGTTATCTCCTCGGTCCACGACGGTCTTTGACCTGCGTAGAAGGTCCGCTTACGGCCCATAGCAGTCTTTAGTTTGGGGTTTCTGACCTTAGTCGCGCGTCGCCAAAGCGGTCATTGGGAAGCCAGTGGCGCTTCAGGCACCAATGGCCCACCACCGGGTCGATGCATACCTCGGCATTGGCTTCCAGCCCGCAACACACCGTCTGGCCGCGGGTGGCAAACAATGTCACTGGAGCGCCGACCCCGACCGACAGGGGGCAAGTCTCGGCGTCGCGATTTCCTGTGTGCTGTCGCTATTCATCCTGGCTCAGGCAAATGGCAGTCCGGTCTGGTTAGGGACAGTCAACCTGCTGTTTGGCACTCGGTCC
>JBKDYO010000067.1:0-3894 GCA_046305855.1 Paracoccaceae bacterium | reverse complement strand
TCGCGCGGCAAGATCGTCCAGCGCCGCATGGATCGGCGCCATCCCCTTGCCGCCATAGCGCACCCCAAGCACGGTTTCCGCCCCCGGCTCGGCGCGTTTGGCGTCGAAGACAAACCCTTCGGGCCCGACGGCCAGACCGGTGAGCAACTCGGCCAGTTCGCGCACATCGCCTTGGGCATACTCCGCCCCGACCCCCAGCGTGTGCAGTTCCAGCAATTCGCGCGCGAGGTTCTCGTTCAACCCCTTCTTCTGCCGCTTGCCCTTGGGCGAGCCGGGGCCAAAAGACGCCTCCTGATTCAGATAGATCAGCATCGCCGGATGGGTGATGACCGCGCGCAGCATGTCGGCAAAGCGGCCCGCGACATGCGGACGGATCGCGTCGTCGATCAGGACGCCCGGAAACGGGCCCTCCAGTCGGTTGCGGGCCGAGACGGTGAAATGGTCCGCCCAGAAGGCAACCAGCCGCTCGCGGAACGCATCCCCGGACCCGACGGCGCGGGCAAAAGTCGCCTTCAGCCCGCGCAGGGCCAGATCGTCCAGATCCCGCCGCGCGGCCTTGATCCCGACCTCGTCCTTGGCCCGCCGCGCTTCACGATAAACCGCCACCGCCGGGGCGACGTCGGGCAGGGTGACACCCGGCCAGTCCGCGGCTGCCCGGTCCACACCGCCCAACGCCTCGGGCCCAGACGCGGGGACGGGCAGGCCATAGCCGAACCGGATTGCGATGCCTTCAGCGTCCATCCTGCGCCTCCCTTCGGCTGGTCTGCGCAAGTGATACGCAGCCAATCACCCGCTCCGTCGGACGGGTCGCGGCGGTTCGGCGGTTTTCCGCGAGGGACGGATGCTAGAAGTGGTAGCCTTCGGGATAGGAATGGAACCCGTCGAAATCCGCCTTGCCCAGCGGCACCCCCGCCGCGCGCAGGGCGGCATAGCCCATCGTCAGGTGAAAGAAGAAATTCGGCAGGCCGTAGAGATAGAGGAATTCGCTGCCGCTCTGCTCCAGTTCGGCAAAGCCCGCGCGGTGGCGGATCACCCTTGTCTCCGCCCCTTCGAAATCGGCTGGAGTCATCGACCCCAACAAGGCGCGGGCAACCGCCAGTCGCGGACCCAGCCCCTGCGGCAGGTCCGGCACCTCGCGCCCCGCCAGGGGGCAAGCGATGCGCAAGGCAAAGCCCGCAGCCGTGGCGAACTGCTGGCGGGCGGGGAAGCTGTCGGCGATCCGGGCGTCCAGCGCGTCGGGCCCCGCGACCGCCACGATGTCGCTGACGCGCGACAGGTAGTGGCGGAAGACGGGGACCGAGGCCTGGTACATCAGCTGTCCTTCGGGACGACGCGCAGGTTCAACTCGCGCAGTTGCTGCAGGGTCGGGTCCGAGGGCGCGTTCATCAACAGGTCCTCGGCACGCTGGTTCATCGGGAACATGATGACCTCGCGGATGTTCTGGGTATCCGCCAGCAGCATCACCAGCCGGTCGATCCCCGCCGCACAACCGCCGTGGGGCGGAGCGCCGTACTTGAACGCCTTGACCATCCCGCCGAACCGCTTGTCGACTTCGCTGTTCGGATAGCCTGCCAGCTCAAACGCCTTGTACATGATCTCGGGCTTGTGGTTGCGGATGCCGCCCGAGATGACCTCGTACCCGTTGCAGGCAAGGTCGTACTGGTAGGCATAAACCTTCAGCGGATCGCCGTTCAGCGCCTCAAGCCCGCCCTGCGGCATCGAGAACGGGTTGTGGGAGAAGTCGATCTTCCCCTCGTCGGTCTTCTCGTACATCGGGAAGTCGACGATCCAGGCAAAGCGGAAGCTGTCCTTGTCGGTCAGCCCCAATTCCTCGCCGATGACGTTGCGCGCCTTGCCGGCGATACCTTCGAACGCCTCGGGCTTGCCGCCCAGGAAGAAGGCCGCGTCGCCCTTTTCCAGGCCCAACTGAACCCGGATCGCCTCGGTCCGCTCCGGCCCGATGTTCTTGGCCAAGGGGCCTGCGGCTTCCATGCCCGACCCATCCTCGGCCTCGCGCCAAAAGATATACCCCATCCCCGGCAGGCCTTGCTGCTGGGCAAAGGCATTCATCCGGTCGCAGAACTTGCGGCCCACGGGTTCGCCCGACGGTCCCTTGGGTGCCGGAATGGCGCGGACTTCGTTGCCGTCCTGCTCCAGAAGCTTGGCGAAGATCGCAAACCCCGAGCCTCGGAAGTGTTCCGACACGTCCTGCATCCGGATCGGGTTGCGCAGGTCGGGCTTGTCCGAACCGAACCACTTCAGGCTGTCCCGATAGGCAATGCGTGGCCAGTCGGCATGGACGCGGCGGCCCTTGCCGAAGTGTTCGAACAGCCCCTGCAGCACCGGCTGGACGGCGGCGAACACGTCGTCCTGGGTCACGAAGGACATCTCGACGTCCAGCTGATAGAAGTCAGTGGGCGAGCGGTCCGCGCGGGGGTCTTCGTCGCGGAAGCAGGGCGCGATCTGGAAATAGCGGTCGAAGCCCGCGACCTGGATCAGTTGCTTGAACTGCTGCGGGGCCTGCGGCAGGGCGTAGAACTTGCCCGGATGCAGGCGCGAGGGCACCAGGAAGTCGCGAGCGCCTTCCGGCGACGAGGCGGTGATGATCGGCGTCTGGAATTCGGTAAAGCCCTGATCCCACATGGCGTTGCGCAGCCAGCGCACCACGTTCGACCGCAGCATCATGTTCTGGTGCATCGTGTCGCGGCGGAGGTCGAGGAAGCGGTAAGTCAGGCGGGTTTCCTCGGGGTATTCGGTGTCGCCGAAAACTGGCAGCGGCAATTCTTCGGACGCGCCCAGCACCTCGACCTCGGTCACGTAGACCTCGATCTCGCCGGTTGGGATCTTGGTGTTCACCAGCGACGCGTCGCGCGCCTTCACCCGGCCATCGATGCGGATCACCCATTCCGCCCGCACGGCCTCCAGCGCCTTGAAGGCGGGAGAGTCGCCATCGCACAGCACCTGGGTGATCCCGTAATGGTCGCGCAGGTCGATGAACAGCACGCCGCCATGGTCCCGCACCCGGTGGACCCAGCCGGACAGACGGACGGTCTGACCCACATGGTCCTTCATCAGACCGGCACAGGTATGGCTGCGATAGGCGTGCATTCTTATTCCCCTTCCGAGGGCTTTGCGATCATCGCGCCGATACACCCTGCCCCGGCCCCCGAGTCAACCCCGCGAGCGGACCGGCGGGCCGGGCAATCGCGCCCGCGCTATGTCGAAAACACCGCCGGGATCAGTCCGCGCAGTGCATTGCCGACCCATAGCCGCACGCGGGGCAGGTCCTCGGCCAGCAGAACCTCTTCGGGACACCCCAGTTCCGCCCGCAGCACCCCCGGCAGCAGGCCCGAGGACAAAGGCGGCGTCCGCATCCCCTGCCCCCGGTCGAAGAAGACCGAGGTGATCGACCCGTCGCACACCTCGCCGCGCTCGTTAAGGAAGATCACCTCGTCGACCCCCTCCGGCAGGTTGGCTCGCGCCCGGTCATAGGCCTCGCGCTTCGAGGACTTTACCTGCAGCCAGGGATCGTCCGACTGCAAATGCTGCGAGGCCAGCCCCACCCGCCATTCGGCCTTGGCCGGGGGCAGCGCTGCGACTGTCCACTCAACCTGGCCCTCCCGGTCCAGCGTCAGCCGCAGCCGCGCGGGATGGTCCGGGCCGTCCGGCACCACCTCCGGGCAGTCCCAGCCCAAAAGCCCCGCCGACCGCCGCAGCCGCGCCAGATGCAGCGCCCAGCGCGGGGCCTGCGCCCCGTCCCACAGCATCGTCTCGATCAGCTTCAGTCCCGGCTCACGGCCGCCTTCACGAAGCGCGCTTTCCACAGCGCCTCCTCCCATTCGCCATCGGCGGTCGAGCCATGCGTCAGCCCGCCGCCCACGTTCATCACGATGT
>JBKDYO010000066.1:0-9211 GCA_046305855.1 Paracoccaceae bacterium | reverse complement strand
GCCCAGGCCGCCAGACGGCCCGTTGCACTGCGCCACAACGCCAGTTCGACCCCGTCGACACAGACGGGCGTTACACACAACCGGGGAAGGTCACGCGCCAGCGCGACCGGAGTCCAAGCAGCAGTCATTCGTTCGGTTCCGTCAAACGGCCTTCAGGTCACGCTATGCCGACTTCGGAAGACTGTCCTGCCGGGAAGGTTGGCCCAGCCGGTCGCCAAAAGGAATCGGGCGTCATGCCCAATTGTTAGACCGGAGCGCCCAATAAGTAACCAATTTGTGACTGGCGCACTGTCAGGAGACATCCCCGTTCTCCAGACGCCGCCGAGCGATCGCTTCGACCCAGACGTCGATCGGACCAAGCGAAACGCCCAATTCCATGGCATCGATCAGGTCCGCCGGTCCGCTGAGGGTGATTTCCACTTGCCCGTCGGCGCATCGCAAGGGAACCCCACGAAGCCCAAGGCGCTGCATATGCCGGACGATCCAAGGCAGGAAGCTCTCTGCCGACAGATCGCCCTCGATGGTGAACCGCTCGACTGCCAAGGCCCCACATCCCTCTTGCACGGCAAAGCATGGCAGCAATACTTTCCGAAGCAAGGGGCCTTCCAGAGCAACCGAGATTGAAGCACAGAAAACGGCCCCTCCATTTCCGGGCTCGCCCATGCCCATCCCTCATCGCGGTTTGATGGCCGTCCTCGGATCACCCTCCTGGCGGCGATGACGAGTGTTCGGTTCCCGCCCCTTGTGTCGACGAGGTCGCTTTCGGCCCAAAGCGGACGGTCGGGTCATTGGTTACGAGGCCAAGACCGTGCGTCTCCGGATTGATTAAACTGCGGCCGCCATCATCTCGATCTCGATCTTGAACTAGGGGCGAGAGAGCCCTGCGCCCAACAACAGGGTCGATGCTGGCAGGGAGCCCGAGTCCGCCAGAAAGGCGTTCCGAGCGGACATATGGGCCCGCAGGTCGGTTCGGTCAGTCGGCTAGGCCGGGATGTGGCAGATATCCTCTACCCCCGTGCCGCCTTCGGCAAGGAAGGCCCGGATGTTGGCAAAAGAGATCGCTGGCTGATCGGGGAAGTTCTCTGGCACGGAGCCGTCGGTGCCAAGTCCAAGCTGTCCCGAGCTCCGGATGATCCGGGCACCTGTGGGCAGCAGCGCGCCCTCTTTCTCCCTCACTGCAGAAATTGCGTTCTGTCCTGCAACATTCGCGGGGCAATGACGCTGGGCTGACAGACCTAGAGCAGGTTTCCCTCATCGCGGCGGGTTGATCGAAGGTCGTCCCAATGCCGCGAAATCTGGAAAAGCCAACTTTAGGAGACGATTATGTTCAAGTTTGCAATTCATGCGCTGATGCCCGCCGTGGTGGTTCTTGCCGGTGTCGCCGAGGCCCGTCCTCGGCAGGTGGACACGAGCGACAGCCCGGCCGAGCTTTACGTCAAGTGCACCACTGTCGGGTCGAAGGACTACGATGGCCATCAGTGCACCACTTTCCGGGCCGCCGCACACGAGGAAATCTCGGCCTGCATGAGCCAGGGCGCCACGAATAGTCAGGGCTATCGGGCGTTGCGTCTGAAGTGTGTCGAACTGCAGGTCCTGCGGTTCACCGATCCGGACGCCTGAGCACCCCCGATCCCCACATGTCACACGTTGCGTGACGCTTTCTTTCGGCCGTCAAGGAGACTTCCATGAAAATCACGAGCCATGACAGCGCGGACTTCCGCACGGGCTTTCCTCCTGCGCTGCAGGAAATCCTGGATAACGCGGAAAGGCGGATCAAGACCGCGCATGCCGAGCATCTGGGTTATCCCTATAACCTCGACTTCTCGCCGCATGTTCCCGCAAACTTCGGGAACTTCCTGATCAACAATCTTGGCGACCCCTATGCCGGGTCGCACTATGCATCGGAAGTGTGCGGGCTGGAGCAACAGGCTGTCAGCTGGTTGATGCGCCTTTGGGGCTGCTATGATCTGACGGACTACTGGGGCTCGATCGGCGCAAGCGGCACCGAGGGAAATCTCTGGGCACTGTATCTGGGGCGTGAGGCCCAGCCGGAAGCCGTGCTGCTTCACAGCGCCGAGGCGCATTACTCGATCCCGAAGGCGGCCCGGATCTTGCGGATCGAGGCGCGAGAGGTCTTGGCCAATCCTGCCGGCGAGATCGATCTTGCCGATCTGGCGGAGAAGCTTGCGGGCCTGGGCGGCAAGCCGGTCATCCTGGCGCTGACCTGCGGCACCACGATGACCGGGGCGCATGACGATATCGGCGGCGCGATCGAAGTGCTGGAGGATGCAGGTTACGGGCCGGATCGGCGCTATGTCCACGTCGATGGGGCGCTGAACGCCATGGTCGTGCCGTTCCTGCCTGCTGCGCCCGTCGATATCCGGCCAACGTTTGATCATGCGATCGACAGCATCTCGACCTCCGGGCACAAGATGATCGGGACACCGATGCCTTGCGGAGTGCTGGTGTGCCGAAAGAGCCATAGCACTCGGATTTCCCGTGCGGTGGCCTACCTCAGGTCAAACGACACCACGCTGATGGGGTCGCGCAACGGTCATGCCGTTCTGGCAATCTGGGCGCGCCTCTTGGGACATGGCTATGGTCGCTTTGCGCATGATGCCCTGCGTTCGACCACCCGTGCCAAGGACCTTGCCGGTCGGTTGAAGGCTGCGGGGGTTGATGTGCTTTACAATCCGTGGGGCATGACGGTGGTCTTCCCCGAACCCGATGCCGCCACGGTGAAGACCTACCAGCTTGCCTGCAACAAGGGCCGCGCCCATGCGATCGTGATGCCAAGCGTGACAGATGGGCTGATTTCGCGCTTTGAAGCCGACTATCTGCGCTGGGCCCAAGCCTGACCGCTGCAGAATTGACGCTGGATTGACGGTGGCCGCCCAAGCTGTGGCCATCGTCAACCGGCAACTAACGTCCGAAGGAGCTGCCATGGCCGTTTCCAACAAGTCGAACAAGTCAAACAAGTCGAACAAGTCGAACAAGTCCAACAAGTCGGGGCTTGAGGCGGACGAGCTGTCC
Organism: Paracoccaceae bacterium; assembly: GCA_046305855.1. Lineage (GTDB taxonomy): Bacteria > Pseudomonadota > Alphaproteobacteria > Rhodobacterales > Rhodobacteraceae > Tabrizicola. The sequence goes on along the minus strand of JBKDYO010000066.1, from coordinate 6,178 downwards.
TCGGTCGGCGAGGAGTCCTCGATCACGCTGTCCTATGCGCTGCAATCGGCGCTGCTGGCGTACAAGGTACCCGACCCGGGCGTCAAGGACCCGGCGGGGATCATCGTGGCGGACGACCTCCAGTTCCGGCGGATGAACGCGCGGCACCGGGATCACCTGATGATCAAAGAGCTGCTGAAGGATGTGGTGGTCACGGAGGACACGAACCCCGCGCCGCCCGCAAAGACGAAGCGGGCGACGCTGTCTGTCGGCAACAAACCCTGGCTCACCCTGACCCTGGACCTTCGGGACCCTCGGTTTTGGGAGCTGCAGGTGAAAGACCTGATCAGCATGAAATGGCACCGGGACGAGCGGATGTCAGAGATCGTGCTGCAGCAGGCCGATCTCCTCAGCTTCATGACGCTGGGCATGCCGGTCGCGGCGGACACGCATCCCTGGCTGATGGTGCTGATGGACCTCGTGCAGGAGGCGGCCTTCCAGGTGGCGACGGAATTCAAGGCGATCTTCAGGATGCCGCGCCCGGACCAGCTTTCCCCGGCGGTGGCCCCGATCATCCGCACTCCGGCGCACAGTGCCGTGCCAAGCGGCCACGCGACCGAGGTCTTTGCGGCGGCTGCGGTTCTGGGGGGCCTGTTTCCCGGCCATGCAAAGCATCTGCGGCTGATGGCCGGGCGGATCGCGATGAACCGCAGCTATGCCGGTGTCCATTTTGCCGTCGACCACCACGCGGGGGCGCTTCTGGGCGATGCGCTTGGCCGGTTGATCATTGAGCGGGCGCTGGGCGGGACCTTCACTGGCAACATCAGCGCGAATGCCTTTACCGCCGGCGTGGCACCGGCAGTACCCCCTCCGTTTGGCACGGACGTCGAAAACTATGCCGGTATGCTGCCTGCGTTCCCCTTGATCCCCGATGGGAGCACGGCGCCGGGCGGCCTGCTTGGGCTCCTGTTGAAACGCGTCAACGCCGAGCTTTGAAGGGAGGACAACATGGAAGAGGATGTAATCTTTTCGGACCCGCCGCGTTCGGTGGAGGGCGCCGACCTGGACTATCTGCCCTACAACTATCTGCCCGCGGCGCTGTCCGCGATTGCGAACGACAGTTCGGCGCAAAGCCGGATCGTGATGACCTTTCCGAAACCGCAATCGGACGCTGCAAGGCTCGATTACGGTGCGGTCTTTACCGCGATCCATCCCGAGCTTTTGCGACATCCCGGCGAGACCGCGGCCTTTCTGAGGGGTTTGCAGGATGAAATCGGGGCGGACTTCACCCCGCAGCCCTGGTTCCTGGGGCCGCCGACCGAACTGCGCCACGATACGGAAAACAAGATCCTGACCCTGGATCGCACGCCGTTCGAGCTGGAAGCCGAGACGGACTTCACTGCGGCTGTGGTAGTGATCGACGCAGGCATCGCGTTCTGGAATCGCCGGTTTCAGGGGCCGACGGGTCCCCGCTTTCAGGCCATCCGGTTTCTGGACTTTGACTTGCCTGTTGGCACGCCCCCCAGCAAGACGCGGCTGACGTACGAAGAGATCAAGGACATCTGCAAGTATGCGGAAGCCGGGGGGGATGCGGACCGGAGGATCGTGGCGTGTTTGCGCGAAAGGTTTCCCGGCAGCTTCTACGGCTCTGCCGCGGCCGAGGATGTCGACGGGCTTTGGCACGGGTCGGCGATGGCTGACCTGGCGGCGGGCGACTCCGGCAAGAAGGTCGCGCTGTTCGGTCTGGAACTGCCGACGAAGATGGTTGAGGACTACAGCGGCGACACCCTGGCAAACAGTATGCTGACGGTGCTGGAAGCCGCGCTGATGATGACCGCGTCGATCCAGAGTGTGCCGGTGATCATCCTGCTGCCCTACGCCTTTACGGGAGGGCCGCAGGACGGGACCCACCCCGCGGCAGAGATCATCAGGACCTTTCTGGCGGTCCCTGGCCGGGCTGGTCTGAACATCGTCGTCTCGGCCGGCAATCTGCTGCAGGGTCGCCTGCGCGCCCGGTTGCCCGGGACGACGAACGCAGGCGCGCGGATGAACCTGGACTGGTGGGTGCCGCCGGATGACTTTTCGCCCAACACCGTCGAAGCGATCATCGAAAACGTCTCGTCGATGAACGGCCGGGCCAGCCTTGATGTAAAAGCGCCCACGAACATCGACGCAGCGGTAAGCGGGCTGACCGAAGGGCAGTCCCGCGATCTGATCCGCAGAGGTGCGGTCATAGGATCGATAGTGCGGTTCAAGAACATCGGGACCACCGCACGGTTGCGCCTGTCGCTGCACCCCACGGGCTATGCCGGAAAACCCGTCACCGCGCCGCACGGGCGCTGGGAGCTGTCGACGCCGTCCACGCAGCACGCCGATCTTTGGGTGCTGCGCGATGACCGTGACTCGCTGTTCGACCGGGAATATCCGCACCGGCAATCGCATTTCGCCCATCAATTGTACCGGCCGACCAACAAGGTCGGTGCACCGCGGTTGGACGACGATCCGGGCAGCCCGGTGATGCGCTCCGGCACGCTGTCACCGCTGGGGACCGCCGTCGGGGTTTCTGTCGTGCAGGCCAACGAAAAGCTGGGCATCGGGCTGCCGCAACAGGCCGAATACTCAGGCAGGCCCGATGTCGGAGCCGTGCTGACGTTGCAGCAGGCTCTGGTCGATGACGGCTATCCCGAACGCGGCGAGCCAGCGTCGGCAAATGGCACGGACCGGCGGATGCGGGTATCGGGAACTTCGTCGGCAGCAGCACTTTATGTGCGAAGCATCACCTAGGACAGAATGGTCCGAAGCTTTTCGACCAGGCCAAGCGCGCGCAGGGTTTCCAGCGGGTAGTCGGGCTGCAGCAACATCTTCGGCGTGAAATCCGGTTCAAGGCGGCGCAATCGCGCGGCGAAATGCTCCGCCTCTTGCGGCACGCCGGTCAGATAGGCCAGCGCGACCAGGTAGCGCAATGCCGGGCGGTAGAACGGCATCTTGTGGTGACATTCGCGCGCGGCAATGAAGGCCGTCTCGAATTCCAAAAGGCTGAGCGAGGTCAGGCAAGCCTGCATGTCCCAGCTGAAGGCGTTGTCCATGCCTTGCGCCGCCACACGGGCGCGTTGCGCCAGGTCGTTGGCCTGTTCGTACTGCCCGTGCAGGATGAAGGTCTGGCTTAGCGCATCCAGAGCATAGGGGTTCTGATCAGCGATTTCGGCTGCGCGCAGGGCGAGGTAGTGCGCGACTTCAAGATCACCCTCCAGTTTCAGCCGCACCTGCGAGGTCAGCGCAAGCACCACCGGATGATCGATCATCGTGCGCAAGGCTTCGTCGGCGAAGGCGCTGGCTTCGGCGACCAACTCGGCGCTGCTGTCGCGGAACTCCAACGCATAGGTCAACCGGATGAAGCTGCGCCAGGCCAGCGCCAGTCCGCGCAGCTCTCCGTCCTGGATGCTCGCGAACATCTCGTCCGCCTTGGCCAATGCGTCGCGCTCATACTCGTAAACCCGTCGAACAGCGCGGTGAAACGCCAGCTGATGCGCCATATGAGGTGCCGCGGCGACAAGATCGGCAACCTTGCGCACAGTCTGATTGACAAGTCGTGTGGCTTCGGGCGCATCCCAGAGGTCCGAGATCGATGGACTGATCGACAATCGTCCTGACCAGACCGTGCGGCGCGACGGAAGTCCGGTCACCCGGATCATCATGAAACCGACGTCGCCTTCGCCATAGGTCTCGAGTTCGACCAGCACGTTCGCGCGCTCTTGCTCTGCAACGTCGACATCCGGGCCGGATTGCAGCACGTCCATTTCACCGATGAGTGCAAGATCCCCAGCGATCCGTTGCGACAACGCGCGGGTCAGAAAGGTGATCCGGGACGACAGATCATAGTCCGTATGGCGCAAGAGCACCGTGGCACGGCTCCGACCGTCAAGCTGACTTTGTGCCACTAGAGGGTCGGGTGCGGTATCTACCTTTGCCTGTCGTTGGTCTCGCAACCAGGCGCTGAATTCGGGATCGCGCACGTCGATGTCATCGAGAAACTCCCCCGGCTCGTCCGTTGACACGGCAACTTCGGGGTCGAGCCAAATCGCATAGCGATCCGCTTTCAGCCGATCACCTGCCTTGCCCAAGGTCTTGCGAATGTTTGACAGGGCCTGTCGCAAGCTTCCCGACCCTTGCTGCGTGTCGCGATCACTCCACAGCTTGTCTTGCAGCCAGACCCGGGTACGGCGCTGGCCCGGCGACAACAGGACCAACGCCAGCATCGCGCGCTCTTTCATGCCAACTGGCGTGATGTCCGTCCCGTCGTCGTCCTTGACACGGAACGGACCGTTGATTCTGACACGCATCGGAATCTGCCAACATTAGGAACACTGTTTCTAGATCAGAGTTTCCGCATGTTCATGCAAGCTTCCCTTGGGTCAAGCGAAGACTGTGCTTTGACCGGGACGGGGCTCGCTACGTGTCGGCCATCGCTGCGCGCTCTTCCGGCGACAGCACCAGGGCATGTCGGGCAATCATCCAGAAATAGAGGATGCCCAAGGCAAGCCAGACAACCACCCAGATCGTGCCGGTCAGAAAGGCCGGATCTTGAACCTGACAGGCAAGCGTCACCACCGATATCGCAATGGTCGCCCATGCACCAAGCCGCCCCACCGGGCTTTTGTAGGGGCGCGGCAGGGTCGGTCGCGTGCGGCGCAGCACCAGATAGGCCGCAGCGCGCGAGATGTAGGACAGCATCGCCCCGAAGACTGCCATGTGCAGCAAGGTTCCCCCGATCGCCGGACCGGCCTCTTGTCCAAGGGCAAGCCGAAGCGTGATCATGATGCCAAGCCCAAGTCCCGAACCCGCAAGCATTGCCCTGACCGGAGTCTTGCGCTCACCATTGGTGATGGAGAGGCCGCGTGGCAGATAGCCCGAACGCGACAGGGCAAAGATCTGTCGGCCTTGGGCAAAGAGGATGGCATGAAAGCTTGCCACCAGTCCCGACAGCGCCACGATCCCTAGAAGATCGGCGCTTGCCGAGTGCAGAAGGGCGCGAAAGCCCATCAGCACAGGTTCGCCGGAACGGGCGAGCTCGTAGGCCCCGACGCCTGGCAAGGCGGGATTGACCACCATGATCAGAAAGCCGGTCAGGATCAGGGTCCCCAAGGCAAGCAGGATGCCCTTGGGCATGTCGCGCACCGGATCAATGGTTTCCTCGGCGGCCAGGGGAAGCTCTTCTATTGCAAGGTAAAGCCAGACCGCAAAGGGCAGGCAGGCCAGCACCCCCATCCAGCCGAACGGCAGGAACGGGCCGTGACCTTCCGGCAAAAGCGACCCGTCCGCCCCGATGTTCAACGCCCAGCGGGCAATGTCGATGTGCGGCAGACCGATCGCGCAAAAGTACAGAAGCACAGCAAGCGAGGTCAGGGTCACCACCAGCGTGATGCCGAAGGTCAGCGCCACGCCCAGCATGTTCAGGGCCAGAAACACGGCGTAAATGCCGCACCACCAGACGATATCTGGCACCGCCGGACCGAAGATCGCCGCAAGGTAGGCGCCGATGAAGTAGCAGATCACCGCGGGGGTAAGGACATATTCGATATGCTCGCACAGCCCCGAGACAAAGCCCCAGAACGGCCCCAGGGCCACGCGGGCATAGGAGTAGGACCCGCCCGACAGGGGCAAGGCGGCGCTCATCTCGGCAATGCAGAAGGACAGGCACAGGAACATCACGGCCATGATCGCCGCCGCGATCATCATGCCGCCCCAGCCGCCGCTGGCAAGGCCAAGGTTCCAGCCGGAGAAATGCCCCGAGATCACCGCACCCACGCCAAGCGCCCAAAGCGACCAGATCCCGGCAAAGCGCCGCAACCCGCGCTTCTCAAAGTAGTCGGCTTCAACGTCTTTGTAGGTGACGCCGGACAGCTGGCGTTTCGGATCAGAATTCACTGTCATGGTATTCTCCATTTTTTATAATATTTATAAGGATTTACGAGACACCAGGAGCTTCGCTTCGGTTAGACCTGCAGACCAGCAGGATCGCAGCCATCATCAGAGTTGCCCCAACGATCACGCCAAAGTCCGGCCGTTCGCCCAGCACCAAGATGCCCCCGGCCGCGCCAAAAAGGCTCTCAGCCGACATCAGGATCGCGCCGACCGACGCCGAAAGGCAGCGCTGCGCTACGCTTGCCAGACCGAAGGCCAGGGCGGTCGAAAAGACGCC
>JBKDYO010000065.1:0-3118 GCA_046305855.1 Paracoccaceae bacterium | reverse complement strand
GGCGTGACGCCAACGCGTTCCTCGTGCGGCCGCTGTTCCGCGCGCACCCAAAGATGGGTCATGTCCCCGTTCCTCCCCAAGTCCTTGCCGCTGGTGATAGCCGAAGACATGACCCGGCAAAACCCCGCAAACAGACTGTTTCCGGCCGGTCCCGGCTTGCAAAACCGGCCATATCGACGCAAGTCTGCCCCATCCGTCCTGACGAGTTTGCAGATGCAGATTGAACCCACCGCATTGCCCGACGTCCTGATCCTGACCCCCCGCCGCTTTGGCGACGCGCGTGGCTGGTTCATGGAAACCTGGAACGCAGCGCGGATGGCCGACGCGGGGTTGGACCTGCCCTGGGTGCAGGACAACCACTCCTTCTCCGCCGCCAAAGGCACCCTGCGCGGGTTGCATTTCCAGTCCCCGCCCCGCGCGCAGGACAAGCTCGTCCGATGCTCCCGTGGTGCGCTCCTCGACGTCGCCGTCGACATCCGCTCTGGATCGCCCACTTACGGCCAGCACGTCGCCGTCGAACTCACTCCCGACAACGGTCGCCAACTCTTTGTCCCCAAAGGCTTCCTGCACGGCTTCGTCACCCTGACCGACGACACCGAGGTCCAGTACAAATGCACCGACCTCTACTCCCCGGAAAACGACGGCGCCGTTCGTTGGGACGACCCGGCCATCGGCATCGACTGGGGCACCACCGCGCCCACCCTGTCGGACAAGGACGCCAAGGCCCCGCTCTTGTCGGACATCGGCCAACCCTTCCGCTACGGGATCCCCGAATGAAGCTCCTCGTCACCGGCGGCGCCGGGTTCATCGGCTCCGCCGTCGTCCGCCTTGCCGTGAGCCGCGGCCATGAGGTCGTGAACCTCGACGCCATGACCTATGCGGCCAACGAGGCGAACGTCGCCTCCGTGTCCCAGTCCAACCTCTACAGCTTCGAGAAAGCCGACATCCGCGACCGCGCCGCCCTTGACCGCATTTTCGCGACCCACAATCCCGACGCCGTGATGCACCTCGCCGCGGAAAGCCACGTCGACCGGTCCATCGACGGCCCCGCGGACTTTATCGAGACGAACATCACCGGCACCTTCAACATGCTGGAAGCCGCCCGCGCCCACTGGACCCGCGCCGGAAAACCCGCGCAGTTCCGCTTCCACCACATCTCCACCGACGAGGTGTTTGGCTCCCTCGGCCCCGAAGGCCAGTTCACCGAACACACCCCCTACGACCCCCGCTCGCCCTACTCCGCCTCCAAAGCCGCCTCCGACCACCTGGTCCGCGCATGGGCGGAAACCTACGGGCTGCCGGTCGTCCTGACGAACTGCTCGAACAACTACGGCCCCTACCACTTCCCCGAAAAGCTGATCCCGGTCGTCATCCTGAACGCCCTCCACGGCAAGCCGATCCCGGTCTACGGCAAGGGCGAAAACATCCGCGACTGGCTGTACGTCGAAGACCACGCCGACGCCCTCCTCCTCGTCCTCGAAAAGGGCCAACTCAACCGCAGCTACAACATCGGCGGCGAGAACGAGCGTCGCAACATCGACCTCGTCCGCAACATCTGCACCCTCCTCGACGAGATGGCCCCCAAGGCCACGCCTTACGCCGACCAGATCACCTTCGTCACCGACCGCCCCGGCCACGACGCCCGCTACGCCATCGACCCCTCCCGCATCCGCGACGAACTTGGCTGGCGCCCCTCGGTGACCGTCGAGGAAGGCCTCCGCCGCACCGTCCGCTGGTATCTCGACAACGAAAGCTGGTGGCGCCCACTTCTGGACCGCAAAGGGGTGGGCGAGCGGCTGGGGAAAGCCTGATGCTGACCGCTCATCTTCCCTCGGGCTATGTTCTGGGGCGTCTTCTCCCTAAAGGCATCCCGCATGCGATGCCGGTGGCGCTGGTGGGTTCGGTCTTCCCCGACCTCGACATGATCTGGTTCCACTTCATCGACAACGGCGCGATCCACCATCACCGCTACTGGGTCCATGTCCCGGCCTTCTGGGCCGTCATCGCCGCCATCACCCTACCGTTGGCCCGGTCGTTTGGCCGCCTGAGCACCGCGCTCGTCTTCTTCGCGGCGATCCTGATGCACCTTCTCCTCGACACGATCAGCGGCGGGATCCTGTGGGCGGCCCCCTTTTCCGACCACCTCTTTGCCCTCGTCACAGTGCCGGCCGCCTATAGTCACTGGATCATCTCGTTCCTCCTCCACTGGAGCTTCATCGCCGAGCTTGCCGTCTGGGCCGCAGCCCTCACCCTATGGCTGACCCGCCACCGGGCCTCGAAAGCCGCCTGATGGAGACCCTGTTCTTCATCGCCTCCAAGACCCTCGGGATGGCCGCAAGAGCCGAAACCTGGGCGCTCCTTCTGATGCTTCTGGCACTCTTCGGCCTGTGGCGCGGGCGCCGCAGGCTTGCCGGGGCCGCCATCGTGATCCTCTTTGCAGGCACCCTTGCGCTGACGATCTTCCCCTTGGGAGACCTCTTCCTCCGCCCGCTGGAAGAAACCTTCCCCGCCCAGCCCGACCTGACACAAGTGAACGGGATCATCGTCCTCGGTGGGGCCGAAGACACCGGCGCTTATCGCAACTTTGGCGGCACGCAGGTCAATGACGCGGGCGAAAGGCTGATCGAAGGCGCAATGCTGGCGCTCCGCTTCCCCAAGGCGCGGCTGGTCTTCACCGGTGGCTCGGCGCGGGTCGGGCGGGCCGAAGACACGAATGACCCCTCCCAAATGGCGTTCACTCTCTGGGTGTCGCTTGGCATCGAGCCCGGAAGGATTCTACTGGAACGAGTCTCCCGCAACACCACCGAAAATGCCAAGTGGACACACGGCCTTTTGCAGCCGAAGCCGGGCGAGACCTGGGTCCTTGTCACTTCGGCCTTCCACATGCCGCGCGCGCATGAAACCTTCCTGCGGGAAGGGTGGGAGGGGATCGTGGCCTGGCCCGTAGACTTCCGCTCCGGCGATCTGGCAGATGGGCGGGGCATCTGGCGGCTTGACCGCAACCTGCAAGGGCTCAATCTGGGGCTCAAGGAATATCTGGGGACCATGGTGTATCGGGTGATGGGCAATTGAAACTTCTCGTCTTCGGCAAGACTGGGCAGGTTGCCCGCGAACTTCA
>JBKDYO010000064.1:0-7788 GCA_046305855.1 Paracoccaceae bacterium | reverse complement strand
TGCCGCCTCGCTGCCTGCCGGTGCCGATGGCACCCCGGCGACCGAGGATTTCCTCGCCGGTGCGATCACCGAATGCGGTGTGTCGACCGACATCTGGTCGAACGTCTTTGCCTATGACACCACCAAGTTCACTGGCGAAGTGCCGACCACCGCTGCCGACTTCTTCAACCTCGAGAAGTTCCCCGGCAAGCGCGGCCTGAAGCGGGGCGCCAAGGCGGTTCTGGAGTTCGCGCTTCTGGGCGACGGCGTCCCGGCTGCCGAAGTCTATGCGCTCCTTGACACCCCCGAGGGCGTTGATCGCGCTTTCGCCAAGCTGGACAGCATCAAGGCTGAAGTCGTCTGGTGGGAAGCTGGCGCGCAGCCGCCGCAGCTGCTGGCTGACGGCGAAGTGGTCATGACCACCGCTTACAACGGCCGGATCTTTGCGGCCGCGATCAACGAGAGCAAGCCCTTCCAGATCGTCTGGGATGGTCAGGTCTACGAGAACGAAATGTACGTCGTGCCGAAGGGCGCGCCGAACAAGGACCTGGCGATGGAGTTCATCCGCTACGCCACCTCGACCGAGGGCCTGCGCGCACAGGCGCAGCACATCTCCTACGGTCCGGCCCGGAAGTCTTCGTTTGCCGAGCCGATCGTCTTCAAGGACGGCACGACCGTGATGGCGCCTCACCTGCCCACCGCGCCCGAGAACCTCGGCAACGCGCTGGAAACCTCGGCAGACTTCTGGGTTGACCATGACGCAGAACTGAACGAGCGCTTCCAGGCCTGGCTGGCGCAGTAATCCGAACTTTCGGGCGCGGGGGTCCCCTCGCGCCCGATCTTATTTGACGAGGCAGGCATGGCCGAGGCCGCACCGGAACTTCTGACAACAGCCGATGGCCGTCCTCTGAAAGAGGCGTTGGCCACCGCACAGGCGCGCGCCAAACGTCGCGCTTTCCTTCTGGTGCTGCCGCTTCTGCTGTTCGTCCTGCTGACCTTCCTGGTCCCGATCGGCTACATGCTGAAACGTTCGGTCGAACATGATGGTTTCGCCTCGACGTCTCCTGCACTTATCGCGTGGTTCGAGGCCAACCCGGATTTCGATCCTGCCAACCCGCCGGAAGAGGCCTATGCCGCGCTGGTTCAGGACCTTGCGCGGATGCAGGTAGAGAAGACCACCGGGCTTTCCGGCACGAGGATCAACTATTCCGTTCCCGGCACGATCAGCCTGTTCAAGAAGGGCGCGCGTGAAGCCAAGGATCTGACCCCGCCGTTCAAGACATCTTTGGTCGCGCTTGATCCGGAATGGGCCAGGCCGGCGCTGTGGCGCGGGATGCAATCGGCCAGCCACGTCTATACGACCGAGTTCTACAAGGTCGCGTCGGACATGAAACTGAACGACAATGGCTGGAAACGCGGCGAGGACAACGAGCGCATCTATGTCTACTACTTCTTCAAGACCTTCCTTATTTCAGGCCTGATCACCCTGATCTGCCTGCTGCTGGCCTTCCCGGTCTCGCATCTGCTGGCAACCTTGCCGCTGGCCAAGGCATCGCTTCTGATGATCATGGTCTTGCTGCCGTTCTGGACGTCGCTTCTGGTGCGGACGACATCGTGGATCGCGCTGTTGCAGGAACAGGGAATCGTCAACGACCTCTTGGTCGGCCTCGGGCTGATCACGGACGATGGCCGCCTGACGATGATGTACAACATGACCGGCACGATCGTCGCGATGACCCATGTGCTACTGCCGTTCATGATCCTGCCGCTGTATTCGGTGATGAAGGTCATCCCGCCCAGCTATGCCCGGGCCGCACGGTCGCTGGGGGCCACCAGCTGGACCACCTTCCGCCGGGTCTACCTGCCGCAGACCCTGCCCGGGATCGCGGCGGGCTCGCTTCTCGTCTTCATCCTGGCCGTGGGCTACTACATCACCCCGGCCCTGGTCGGGGGCGCGGACGGTCAGCTGATTTCCAACCTGATCAGCTTCCACATGACCAAGTCGAACTGGTCGCTGGCCGCGGCGATTGCCGGGATGCTTCTGGCTGCGATCCTGCTGCTCTACTGGCTTTATGACCGGCTGATCGGCATCGACCGGCTGAAGCTGGGTTAAGGAGAGAGACATGGCCCTTCCGACCTATGCCTCGCCGCTGGAACGTGTCTGGTACTACACCTATCTGGTGATCTGCGGGCTGGTGTTCCTGTTCCTGATCGCGCCGATCCTGATCGTGATCCCGCTGTCCTTCAACGCCGAGCCCTATTTCACCTTCACGCCGAAGATGCTGGCCCTCGACCCCGAGGGTTACAGCATGCGCTGGTATGATACTCTGCTGACGCTGGGCCACCCGGCGCCCGAAACCCCGCGTGACAGCACCTGGTGGTCGGCTGTGTGGGAGCGGGCGACCTGGGTGCAGGCGGCAAAGAACTCGTTCTGGGTCGGGCTTTGGGCGACGATCCTTGCGACGACGCTGGGCACCATTGCGGCGCTTGGCCTATCGCGGCCGGAAATGCCCTACCGCCGACTGATCATGGCGCTGCTGATTTCCCCGATGATCGTGCCAATCATCATCATCGCCGTTGGGATGAGCTTTTTCTTCGCCAAGGCCTGCGTGGCCCCCGACAGCGCGATGGGGCTGATCTTCGGGGTGTTCCTGTCCGAGAAGGGGTGTCTGGCCAACTCGCACCTTGGGGTGATCGTGGCGCATGCGGTCCTTGGGATTCCCTTCGTGATCATCACTGTGACGGCGACGCTGTCTGGCTTTGACCAGTCGCTGATCCGCGCGGCGCATTCGCTGGGGGCGAACCCGCGCACGACCTTCTTCAAGGTGATCATGCCGCTGATCCTGCCCGGAATCATCTCTGGCGCGCTGTTCGCCTTCGTGACCTCGTTCGACGAGGTGGTGGCGGTCCTGTTCATTGCGGGCCCCGACCAGCAGACCATCCCGCGCCAGATGTTCAACGGCATCCGCGAGGCGATCAGTCCGGCGATTCTGGCGGTGGCGACGATCCTGGTGGTGATCTCGGTGCTGCTTCTGACCATGGTCGAGTTGCTGCGACGGCGGTCGGATCGGCTGCGGGGCGTCACCGGGCGCTAGCACCTAGGGCAAAAGGTGCAGCCAGCCCCAGGCCGTGACGATTGACAGGGCTGTCGCCACCAGCACGGATGACGCGTTCACCCGTTTGCCAACGCCATACATGTGGGCGAACATGTAGGCGTTGACCCCGGGGGCCATCGCGGCGGTCACCACAGCCGATCGCAGGGCTGGGGTGTCAAGCTGGAAGACCTGGGTCCCAAGTAGCCAAGTGATGGTTGGATGCAGGACCAGCGAGGCGAAGGTGACCAGAAGGACCGGCCCGATGTCGCCCTCGATCCGGTAACGGACAAGAACACCTCCAAGGCCGAAAAGCGCGATGGGGATCGCCGCCCGGGCGACCATGTCGACAGCGGACCAGAAGAAACCGGGCAGCGGGTTGCCCGCAAGGTTGACCGCGAAGCCCAGAAGGATGCCGATCACCAGCGATTGCGACAGGACCGCCCGCGCGATCTGTTTGAGGAGCGCGAGGCCGGAAAGCCCGCGCCCGCGGGTGCGCGCCCATTCCATCAGCGCGATGCCAAAGCCGTAAAGCATGGGCGCATGCAGCGAGATGATCGCGTAGTTGCCCTGCAGGGCCTGTGTTCCGTAGGCGCGCTCGGTGATGGCGAGGCCAAGGAGCAGCGAGTTCGAGAACAGTCCGGCAAAGCCGATGGCGACGGCGTCCGGCATGGCGCGGCGGAAGATCAGCATCATGCCGAAGAAGCAGGCGAAGAAGCCCGCGAAGGCCCCGGTGTAGAAGCTGATCATCAGGCCGGGGTCATAGGCCGACGACAGGTCGAGATGCGCGATCGAGCGGAACAACAGGCACGGCACCGCGAAATTCTGGGCAAAGCGCATGAGGCCGTCGACGGCAGGTTCGGTCAGTAGTTTGGCGCGGACGGCCGCGTAGCCGAAGCCGATGACCAGAAACACCGGGAGAATGACGTCTAGAAGCGCGCTCACGGCTGGTTGTCGTACGTCACGGTCATCCCATCGTAGGCGGGCGTGATGTGGGGCGGAAGCTCGGCCCGCAGCGTTTCGTAGTCGAGGTCGATGTGCATGTTGGTGATCACGGCGCGCGCGGGTTTCGCGCGGGCGATCCAGCCCAGCGTCATGTCGAGATGGGCATGGGTCGGATGCGGCTTGCGTCGCAATGCGTCGACGATCCAGCAATCGAGGCCGTCCAGCACCGGCCAGCTTTCCGCCGGGATATCGACGGCGTCGGGCAGATAGGCCAGCGGGCCGATGCGAAAGCCGAGTGAATCCATGCTGCCGTGGTCGACCTGGAACGGCGTCAGGGTCACTGGTCCGCCCGCGCCCGGGACAGTGACGAGCCCGTCGATGCTGTGAAGTTCGAGGATTGGCGGATAGGGCGAGCCTTCGGGCTGAACGAAAGCATAGCCGAAGCGGGAGAGAAGCGCCTCTTGCGTAGGCGGGTCGGCCCAGACCGGCAGGCGCTGGCGCTGGTTGAAGACCACCTGCCGGAGGTCGTCGATGCCGTGCATGTGGTCGGCGTGGCTGTGGGTGTAGACCACCCCGTCCAGTGCGCCAACGTTTGCATCGAGAAGCTGTTCACGCATGTCGGGCGAGGTGTCGATCAGGACACGGGTCACGCCGTCTGCCGTCTCGCGCGTGATGAGCAAGGAACAGCGGCGGCGGCGGTTCTTCGGGTTTGTCGGGTCACAATCGCCCCAGATGCCGCCAAGCCGGGGCACGCCGCCGGAGGAGCCGCAACCAAGGATGGTGAAGGTGATCCGCGCCATGTCAGGCCGCCAATGCGCTGCGGGCGGCGCGGGTAAAGAGGCGGTCGAAATTCGCGGTGGTCTGGGCGGCGAAGGCCTCAAGGCTTAGACCGAAGACCGGGGCCAGGGCGCGGGCCGTGTGGGCGACATAGGCCGGTTCGTTCCGTTTGCCGCGGAAGGGCGGGGGTGCCAGATAGGGGCTGTCGGTTTCCAGGATCAGCCGGTCAAGCGGCGCACGCGCGAAGATGTCGCGCAGGTCCTGCGACTTCGGAAAGGCCGCGATGCCCGAGATCGACAGGGTAAAGCCCATTTCCAGAGTGGCCTCAGCCAGACGGGGGCCGGAGGAAAAGCAATGCATGACGCAAGAGTAGGGGCGGTGCTTCATGCCTTCAGACAGGATCACCTCCATGTCCTCGTCTGCATCGCGGGCGTGGATGATCAGCGGCAGGCCGGTTTCCTGCGCGGCCTCGATATGGATGCGCAAGCTGGTCTGCTGGATGGCCTTCGTCTCGGCCGTATAGTGGTAGTCAAGGCCGGTCTCGCCGATGCCGACAAAGCGGGGATGGCGGGCGAGGGCGACGAGATCGTCGACTGTGACGGGCGGCTCTTCGTGCGCGCTCATCGGGTGGATGCCGGCGGCGTAGAAGACCTCGGGATGTGCTTCGGCCAAGGCGCGGACGCGTGGTTCGTTCTTCAGGCGGGTGCAGATCGTGACCATCCGGTTCACCCCTGCGGCGCGGGCGCGCGCGATGATCTCGTCCGTTTCGGCGATGAGGTCGGGAAAGTCGAGGTGACAGTGGCTGTCGACCAGATCAGGAAGGAGGGGCAGATCGGGATGGGTGGGGGACATCTTCTTCGGGCTACCTCAGGGCGAGGCTCCCCGCCGTCTCGTCGACCTTCAGCAGCATATCCATCAGAAGTGCAGCAGGGTCAAGGTTGACCGATTTGCCGCGCCGGGCCCGGGCCGAGAGGGTCTGCGCAAGCTCGGCCCAGGCGCGGGCGGCGGCGGTGTTCGGGGCGAGGCGGGCAAGAAGCTGCGGCTCGCCCGGGGCGGCTTCGGGGGGAACTTGACCCGTGACCCCGTAGCGCGACAGGCGGGCAAGAAAGAGGTCGATCAGCGTGACCAGAAGGTCGAAGGTTTCCGCCGCCCCCCGCGCGCCGGCAAGGTCGGCCAGAGCCAAGGCCTGCGGGCGGTCCAGCCTTGGAAGCGTGGCAAAGAGCCGGACAAGGGCTGCGTAGAGTTTCAGCCCATCGAGGTTCGTAAGCCTGAACGCCTCGCCGACCGAACCACCCGAAAGCTCGGCCAGGGCCGCGCGGTCCTCGGGGGCGACCTCGCCGCCCGCCTGCGTCAGGGCGTCGGCGAGGTCTTGAGGTGCCAAAGGCATCAGGCGCAGCTCGCGGCAGCGCGAGCGGATGGTCGGCAACAGCCGTGCGGGCTGGTGCGCGATCAGGAAAAACGTCACGTTTGCAGGGGGTTCTTCCAGCAACTTCAACAACGCGTTGGCCGCGGCGGTGTTCATCTCGTCAAGGCTGTCGACGATTGCGGTCCGGTGGCCACCATCGGCCGCGGACAGCGCGAAAAAGCTTTTCATCCGCCTCACCTCTTCGACCGAGATCACTTGGCTGAGCGCAGTTTCCTTCTCGTTCGGGCCGCGACGAAGGAGGAAGTGCCGCGGCTCGGCCCCTTGCAGGAGGCGGCGGGCGATGGGGTTGCTGTCGGGAATGTCCAGCGTGTCGGGGGGCGGGGCCGCGAACATGCCGCCGTCGTCCGGTGGCGTGGCCAGAAGGAATCGGGCGAGACGCCAGGCCAGCGTCGCCTTGCCGACACCCTTGGTGCCGGTCAGCATCCAGGCGTGATGCAGCCTTCCGGAAAGATGCGCGCGCAGGAATTCGGCCTGCTGATCGACATGGCCGAACAGCGCGCGCGTCTCGCGCGGGTGGGGGGCACCTTCCAGGCGGTCAGGTTCGGGAAGTGGTTCGGACTTCGGGTCGGCCATGGCGCGCAGATTGCATGGCCCGGGGGCCGGGGGAAAGGGGGTGCAAGCTGGTGCGCGGATGGCGAAGGCTTCCTGGAGGGCCGGAGTGGCAAGGCAAGACCGGGGCGCGCGTGCCAGGCGCGCACAGCGGCACTAGCCCGAGAGCGGCGCGCCATGGCCCGCGTCCGGTGTGCTGACATGCCGGGCGGCTGCCTGTGAGGCGACCTGACAAGCCTCGCGCAGCGGCGCAGCCTTGACCAGCGCCGCGCAGAGCGCCCCGATGAAGGCGTCCCCGGCGCCATGGCTTGACACGACTTGCACCTTTTCGGCCGGCAGCGCGAAGCCCTCACCATCCGGCCCGATTGCCGCCAGCCCCACGCTGCCAGCCGTCACGATCACGGCGTGGAACCGATCGGCCAGCCGCCGTGCCGCGTCGGCAGCACTGTGCAGGCTGTTGACGGGATCGGTTCCCATCATCTCGGACTCGATGGCGTTGACGACGATCAGGTCAACCAGCGGCACAAGATCGGCGGGTAATGCCCGCGCCGGGGCGGCGTTCAGAATCGTCTTGATCCCGCGTTTGCGGGCCTGCCGGGCAGCAGCGATGTTCACGGTGTCCGGGACTTCGTTCTGCAGGATCAGCAGGCCCACGTTTTGCCAGAGCCCGGCATCCTCCAGCGCGGCGACGTTGATCTGCAGGTTCGCCCCGGAAACGATGGTCGCGGCATAGTCGCCCGCGGCGTCGAGGATCGCCACGCTCATCCCCGATCCGACGCCGGGCACAGTGGCGATATGGGCACTATCCACGCCGCCATCCTGCAGGGCGCGGCGCAGGAAGCTGCCGAAGTCATCGTCCCCGATGGCCCCGAACATCCGGCAATCGGCACCTGCGCGGGCCACGGCAACCGCCTGGTTGCCACCCTTGCCACCAAACTTGGGATACCACGCCGTGCCGACGGCGGTTTCGTCCTTGCGGGGCAGATGGTCGGCCTTGACCATGATGTCATAGTGCAGGCT
>JBKDYO010000063.1:0-17387 GCA_046305855.1 Paracoccaceae bacterium | reverse complement strand
GCCGAAAAGGCCCTCGCCCAATCGGGCGGCATCGTCGTGGTCAAGGGCAACCTTGCGCCAGATGGGGCCGTCCTGAAACCCTCTGCCGCGACGCCCGCCCTGATGCAGCACCGCGGTCGCGCGGTCGTTTTCGAGGATATCGATGACTACAAGGCCCGGATCGAGGATGAGGCGCTGGATATCGACGAGACCTGCGTCATGGTCCTGAAGAACTGCGGTCCGCGCGGCTATCCCGGCATGGCCGAGGTCGGCAACATGGGCCTGCCGCCCAAGGTTCTGCGCAAGGGCATCACCGACATGGTCCGCATCTCTGACGCCCGCATGTCCGGCACCGCCTATGGCACCGTTGTCCTCCACACCAGCCCCGAAGCCGCGCGCGGTGGCCCGCTGGCCGTGGTCCGCTCCGGAGACTTCATCGAGCTGGACGTGGCCAACCGCCGCCTGCACCTCGACATTTCCGACGAGGAACTGGCCGCCCGCCTCGCCGCCTGGAAGCCCGCCGTCGAACCGCCGTCGGGCGGCTATGCCAAGCTTTACCACGACCACGTGCAGGGCGCGGACAAGGGTGCCGACATGGACTTCCTGATCGGCTGCCGTGGCAACGCAGTGGCACGGGAGAGTCACTGATGGCGAAGACAAAGGTCGCCCTGGTCGGAATCGGCAAGATCGCGCTGGACCAGCACGTCCCGGCCCTGAACGCCTCGCCCGACTGGGTGTTAGCGGCCACCGTCAGCCGCAAGGGTTCTGTTTCTGGCGTCCCGGCTTTCACTGACTTTGCCACCTTCCTGGCAGAGCGCCCGGATGTGCCAGTTGTCTCACTCTGCATGCCCCCGGTCCCTCGCTATGACTATGCCGAGGCGGCCCTCCTCGCCGGTCGCCATGTCATGCTGGAAAAGCCGCCGGGCGCGACACTTGCCGAAGTGCACGCTCTTGAGGCCATGGCGCATGCCAAAGGCCTCACGCTCTACGCGACCTGGCACAGCCGCATGGCCCATGCCGTCGCCCCCGCCAAGGCCTGGCTCGCCGACAAGACCGTGCAGAAAGCCCACATCACCTGGCGCGAAGACGTCCGCAAATGGCACCCCGGCCAGGACTGGGTCTTCGAGCCCGGCGGGATGGGAGTGTTCGACCCAGGCATCAACGCCCTTTCGATCCTGACCGAGATCCTGCCGAAGCCCGTCCACCTGACCCGCGCCAAGCTGGAGTTTCCCGCCAACCGCCAGACCCCGATCGCTGCCCAGCTGACCTTTTCCGGCAATGTCACCGCCGATTTCGACTGGCGTCAGGAAGGACCGCAGACGTGGGATATTACGGTCCAGACTGACCGCGGCACCCTCGCCCTTCGCCTGGGAGGCAACGTGCTGGAAATCGATGTCAGACCGACAGTCGGCGAGAACTCGATCATGGGTGAGTATCCGGCGCTGTATGCAAGGATGGCCAAGCTTGTGCGCGATGGCACATCCGACGTCGACCTTGCACCGATGGTTCATGTCGCGGATGCGCTTACCTTGGGTGAGCGCGTGACGACCGCTGAGTTTCACTTCTAACAGCTTCCAGGCCCCGGGCGTTTGCGACCCTCGGCCCTTGCAGAAAGACAACCAATGCTGACCGGAAAACATCTGATCGCTGGCGAATGGATCGGGGCAGCCCAGACATTCGAGTCGTCGCCTGCAAGTGGCCCTGCCCGGTCATTTGCGGCCGGGACCCCTGGCCATGCTGATGCTGCCTGCGAGGCCGCC
The DNA here is from genome assembly GCA_046305855.1 of Paracoccaceae bacterium. Lineage (GTDB taxonomy): Bacteria > Pseudomonadota > Alphaproteobacteria > Rhodobacterales > Rhodobacteraceae > Tabrizicola. The sequence continues at coordinate 15,648 of JBKDYO010000063.1, read as the reverse complement.
GAAGCGGCCTTCCAGGCCTTTGCGAACACGACGCGATCGGCACGTGCGGGGCTGCTGAACCGAATTGCGGATGAGATCGAGGCGCGCGGGGCAGACATCACCGAGATCGGCACTCAGGAGACCGGTCTGCCCGCAGCCCGGCTGGAAGGAGAGCGGGGCCGTACGACCATGCAGCTCAGGCTTTTTGCGTCTCACATCCTTAAGGACGACTGGCTGGACCGCCGCCATGACGCGGCTTTGCCGGAGCGCCAGCCGGCACCGCGGCCCGACTTGAAGCTGATCCAGCGGCCAATAGGCCCGGTCGCGGTCTTCGGGGCGTCGAACTTCCCGCTCGCGTTCTCAGTGGCGGGGGGCGACACGGCATCTGCGCTTGCTGCAGGCTGCCCCGTCGTGGTCAAGGGCCACTCCGCGCATCCCGGGACCGGCGAAGTTGTCGCCCAGGCCGTCGCTGCCGCAGTCGCTGCCTGCAATATGCCCGCTGGCCTCTTCAGCCTGGTCCAGGGCGGCAAGCGGGACGTGGGTGAAGCGCTGGTCCAGCATCCCTATATCAAGGCAGTTGGATTCACCGGATCGTTGGCCGGCGGCAGGGCGCTGTTCAACCTCTGCGCGGCCCGGCCAGAGCCGATCCCGTTCTTTGGCGAGCTAGGGTCAGTCAACCCGATGTTCCTTTTGCCTGCAGCATTGGCCGCCCGGGGGCGGGCCATTGCGCAAGGCTGGGCTGCGTCGCTGACCCTTGGCGCCGGTCAGTTCTGCACAAATCCGGGGATTGCCATCGTCATTGACGGGCCTGACGCCGACGTCTTTGTCGACGCGGCCAAGGCTGCCGTCGAGACGGTTGGTCCTCAGACAATGCTGACGGACGGCATCGCGTCCGCCTACCGGGACGGGCGGGATCGGGTGGCCCGGGGGACGGGTGTCCGTTCGGTCGTGACCACCACCTGCGACCTGCGCAATGCGACGCCCTACCTTTTCGAGGTTTCCGGGACGGATTGGCTGGCAGATCACAGGCTGTCCGAAGAGGTCTTCGGCCCTCTTGGCCTGATCGTTCGCGTCCGCCACGCAGCCGAGATGCAATTGGTTGCCCGCAGCCTGCAGGGTCAGCTGACCTGCACGTTGCACCTTGATCAGGAAGACATGGACCTTGCCCGTGCGCTTATGCCTGTGCTGGAGCGAAAGGCGGGCCGGGTCCTGGCAAATGGATTTCCGACCGGTGTCGAAGTGGTGGACGCCCAGGTGCATGGTGGACCCTATCCTGCCTCGACCAACTTCGGGGCGACTTCGGTCGGTACCATGTCCATCCGCCGCTGGCTGCGTCCGGTGGCTTATCAGAACATGCCAGACGCCCTACTCCCGCAGGACTGGGCAAACTAAGAAATGGCCGAACTGGAAACGCTGGGGCAACTCGACGGAATTGACGTCCAGCGCATCACGCTCGCAGGCGAAGGCGGATTTCGGGCGGAGATTCTGACTTATGGCGCGAGACTGGCAGGGCTATGGGTGCCGGATCGAAATGGAACGCTGGCTGATGTCGTCTTGGGATGCGACAGCCTGGCTGGTTGGCGCGATAAGGGCCGCTACATGGGAGCGACCTGCGGGCGCTATGCCAACCGGATCGCGAATGGCCGCTTTGACCTGGATGGCCGGAATGTGCAGCTCGACTGCAACGAAGGACAGCATCACCTTCACGGTGGTCACGCAGGGTTTGATGTCAAGCATTGGAAGGTCGAAGAGCATTCGGAAAGCCACGCAACTTTCGTCATCACCTCACCCGATGGCGACATGGGATTTCCCGGCACAGTGACCGCCCGCGTGACCTACCGGATCGAGGGCCTTCAGCTTCTGATCGTGATGGAGGCCTGGACCGACGCACCGACGGTGGTGAACCTCGTCAACCATGCCTATTTCAATCTGGCAGGACACGGATCGGGCGACGTGCTGGGACAGACCCTGCAGGTCGAGGCCGGGTTCTACCTGCCAGTGGATGATACCCTGATCCCCACGGGCGAAATTCGCTCTGTGACCGGCACAGTCTTCGATTTCCGGGAGCCGCGCCCGATTGGGGCGCAGATGCCAGGCCCGGGAGGGTTCGACCACAACCTTTGCCTTTCCTCGCCGCCCGATGCGACCGGATTGCGTCCATGCCTGCGGGCGCATGACCCAGCTTCAGGGCGCAGCATGCAGCTTTCGACGACCGAACCGGGTGTCCAGCTGTACACCGGGGCGCATTTTGCCGGAATGCCCGGAAAGGCCGGCGCCAATTATCCGCGCTTTTCCGGCTTTGCTGCCGAGACGCAGCGCTTTCCGAACTCGCCTAACATGCAGCATTTCCCGTCCGCCCGGCTGGATCCGGCCCAGACCTATCGACACGAAATGCGGTTTGATTTCACGCCTGGTCCCTAAGGTCAGCCAAGCGAATAATGACTTACACTGGGGTTGTCGACCGGGCCGAAATCCTTCTGATGGTCAAAATCAGACGTGCCGGGTCAGGCCGCCATCAACGCGCAAGGTCTGGCCGGTGATATAGCTGGAGTCGTCGGTCAAGAGAAACGCAGCCGCCTTGGCCTGCTCCTGAACCGTCCCTATCCGTTTCAGGGCGGCAAGCTCACCATACTTCGCGACATCGAGGCTGTCGGTAAAGCCCGGCGCGAGGCAGTTCATCCGGATGTTTTGCGGCCCATATCGGTCAGAGTAGAGCTTGGTAAACGTCGACACTGCGGCCCGGTAAGTGCAGGAGGCCGGAAACCAGAGCGAAGGCTCAAAGCTGGCGTAGGTGGTGATATTGACGATGGAGCCACCTTTCTGCGCCTCCATCACCGGGGTCACGAGACGTGCCATGCGGATGACCGAGCTTAGGATCATGTCATGCGCCAGTTCCCAGCCCTCATCGGGGATCCCGAGAAGGTCGCCCTTCGGCGGGTGCCCGGTGTGGTTCAAGACAGCATCGATCCGGCCGTGGGTGCTGAGGGCAAGGTCGACCACACCCTTAAGATCATCTGCACTTTGTGCCACTCCGCGCCGGGCGACACCGCCCAGTTCTGCGGCAAGCTTTTCGCAGGTGTCGGAAGGCGACATCAGCACGACAGCATAGCCGCGGACGTGCATTTCTCGGGCGACTGCGGCACCTATTCCGCGCCCTCCTCCGGTGACAAGACATACCTTGCGGGTCATGCTGTGGTCCTTAGAAACGGTTGATACCTTCGGCTCGGAGACTGATCAAAGGCATCCCCCCGTGATCAAGTCCGCCCCTGCCTCCCGACGCGACGTTCATCAGCCCAAAATGCCCCCGACGGACGGCATAGAACAGGCCTTTCGTGCGGACACGAAAGAACCGGATCGCTTCGGTGTCCAGCAGGGCTGATCTTCGCCCTGATGACCGCTTTCTATTTCCAGGCAAGGATCGGCTGCATCGCCGCCGCGAACTCGGCTTTTTCGGCCTCGGTCAAAGGGCCGAAGGGCATCCGGCATTCGCCAACCGGATTGCCCTGCAACTCGCAGCCATACTTGAGCTTCTGCACGAACTTGCCGGACTCCAGCACGTTCATCGCAGGCCAGATCACCTGCATGATCGCTTTCGCGTGGGCATGGTCGCCCTTGCGGAACGCCGCATCCATTTCGCACACCGGTTTTGCCATGCAGTTCGCCGGACCGCAGATCCAGCTTTCGGCCCCCCAATGCATGAAATCCCACGCGATGTCGTCCGAGCCCGAGACCAGCTGGATACGGCCCGCATAGCGCGTAGAAATTCCGATCGCGCGCTGCAGCACGCCACTGCTTTCCTTGATCCCGATGATCCGCGGATTGTCGACAAGCGCATCCAGTGCTTCATACCCGATCTCGACCCCGTCCTTTCCGGGGTAAGAGTAGAGCACGATGTTCATGTCGGTTGCTTCAATCACCGCGTTGAAGTGGCGTGCGATCTCGGCCTGAGTCGGTTTGGTGTAAAACGGCACTGCCAAAAGAACCGCGTGGTAACCCATCGCCTTGGCGCGGCGGGTGTTTGCGATCACACCCGCTGTTGATGGCGCGTTTGTCCCGGCGATCAGTGTTTCGTCCGCCGTCGCAAAGTCCTTCACGAAACGCAATACCTGCTCGCGCTCATCATCGCTCATCAGGTTGTATTCCCCCGATGACCCACAGGGAACCCAGCCGGAAACCCCTGCTGCGCGAAGGGCGGTCATGTGTCTTTCCAAGGCTGGAAAATCGATCTGCCCGCCGGGACCGAAGGGTGTGACCAAGGCGGGCATGACGCCAGACAGCTTCAACATGACAGGTCCTTCCGCATCAAACAGTACCCCTCCGATCCGGGCCCGCCGTGCCGACTTAGACATGACCAGAGAGTCATGACTCATCAACTCGAAAATGGACCGTTGCAACCTGATAGGGGACGGCAGCCCAACTTGCCTCAGTCAATGACCCGAAGTCACTGCTCATACGCGAAGAGGTTGAACCAAGATGAGTGAAAGGCACCGACGTGAAGGTCGCTTTCGAAACCCTAAGGGAGGCAATCCTGGCGCTCGAAATCCAGCCTGGGACCGTCTTCGATGAGGCCTCTCTGGCCAAGCGCGTTTCTTGATGTCGCGGTCACCCGTGCGCGAGGCGCAGATCAGCATGGCACGGGAGGACCTGGTCGTGCCGCTGTCCAACCGTTCGACCGTGGTTGCACTGATTGATGTCCAGAATTCTCCGAAATACGTCGAAGAGCTGGATGTTGCGCAACGGATGAACACCTAGCTCGCGACCGAGAGCCCCCGGAGTTGCGGCGCCAGGCTTCACGAAGTGCGAATTAGGCCGGTGGGCTTCGCAATGCGGTGACCCTCGTGGCCAGAACTTCGATACCGCCTTCCAGAAGTAGCGACGTGCCACTGGCTCCGCCACCCCGCGCCTCGACAACACGGGCGTAGTGTTCGACCGGGCGTGAATCGATCAGCGTTTCTCCGTTCAGGCTTTCCAGCGAAATCGAATAGATGCCAGACGGGAGAGGTGATCCATCCATCCCAGCCCCAAGCCATTGATAGGGCTCGGCGCTGACTGGAATCTCCTCGCGCGAGACAAGATTTCCAGCCGCGTCCCGGATTGCAAGGACTGCGCGGTTCGCACCAACCGCCGGGTTCGGCGAAAGCGTCACGGGCGTGCCCTGATACAGCACTGGCGCATCCGAACGCGCCTCCTTGCCGATCCAGCTGGCCATTTCCGCCATGCCCAACTGCTGGAACCGACCTTGAAGGTCGGCCAGCAACTGGTTTGTGCGGACCTGCTGTTCGACCCCGGAAAAGGTCGCGAGCTGAACGGCATAGTCTGCCGAGTCGATCGGGTTCAACGGATCCTGGTTCTGCATCTGCACCGTGAGCATACGGAGGAAGGTGTTGAAATCCGATGTGATCTTCGATGGGGCGGCCGCGCTTGACGCGGAGCTTGCGGCAGAAGATACGGGAGAGACGTCCATGATCTGGCCTCAGAGTCTAAGGTCTAGGGTGGACCCGACAACATCGCGTCGGGCAGGAGAAACGGGTGTCTGATCTTCGGAAGGGCGCCCCGATCCAAAGGCATCTTCCTTCGGCTTCTGGTCTGGACTGCCGCCCTGGCCGTCCTGCCCAAACCCGATGTCCGCCCCGGAATAGCCCGCGGCCTTGATCGCCTCGGCAAGCTCGCCCGCATGGCGCCGGAACAGATCCAGCGTCTCGGGTCGTTCGACGTTGATCAGGATCGTCATCCGGTCAGGATTTGCGGCGTCGGGCTCAAGTCGCAAGCGCACGCGCCCAAGCTCCTCTGGGGCCAACGCAAGCTCGGTCACCTTGTCGGAGACATCCACCAGAACCCTGGCGAGCTGCGCGGCGACCTGCTGAACTGGCAAGGACAATGGGCTTTGCGGGCCCGACGGGCCGCCGAAACCGGAACCAGACTGCATGACAGGACCCGAGAGCAGCGCAAGATCGGTTTGCTCGCGGACTTCCACGAGGCCCTCGTCCCACTGTGACAGAAGGATCGGCGGAATCAGCCCCGCCTGATCTGCCGGGAGAGGCGGGGACTCAACCGCAAACATGGTCGAAAGGCCTTTGGTCGGGAGTTCGCTCAAAACTACCATCTTGGGACGGTCAGGCGGCAAATCGAGCGTCGGTAGGCTGATCGGGTTCAGGGAGGCGTCCACCAGAGTTGGTGCGGCGGTCCCAACTGCAGCGCCTTTGGGCACGGTTTCCGGGCCCAGACCAGCACCTTGATCCACTTGCAGTCCAGTGGCAGCCCGAGATTCTGTCAATCCGGCAAAGACTCTCTCCCAGAAACTGGTGGGCAGGGTCTGAGAACCCGACGGCTCTCTCGGCATAAGGGCGAAGTCAGGCTCAGACCGCTTCACAACGTTTTCGTCGACGACTGACCGTCCTGCTTCCCGCTCCGTGACCGGCCCAGCGTAGGCATCGACTTCGACCTTGGAATGCCCACCAGAACCCGGCCGTTCGATATCTCGTCCTGTCGAGCCCAGCTGGGCCGCCGAAGTCTCGCTCTGAACGATCTGATCCTCAATCGGCTTGTCCTTGCGATAGGGACTTTCGGACTCCAAGAGGGCAGTCACGGCGGATTCTTCAGTGGAGTGACCGTCTATTGGTTTCGCCGTAATTGTCGCTATCTCTGCAGCGTCACCGGCAACGCTAGCCAATCCCTGCGCAACTTTGGCCTCTGCGTCATCCGCTGGTTGCAACGGCAAAAGCGGAGCTTGAGCGTTCGCTGGCCAAGATCCCGCCTGCCCTTGGACAGGCATCGTGTCTGGCGGCAGATCAAGTTGAAGCGCAACATCTGATGGCGTCTTTGCCACGTCAGCAATGACTTTGCCTGGGAAGTTTGGACTGTCCTCGTCCTCTGATCCCAAGGGCATCGCAGCCGTTGGTATGTCGGACGTGTTCTCTGCCCCGAGACCGGGAACGCCCAGCGTTGCAAAAACCCGCGAAAGGTCTGGGGCAGCCGGGTTCGCTCCGGAAATCGCCACTGACTCGGCCTCAAGGAGACCCGCGTTTTCGCCGCCTTCCATCCCGGAAGGAACGACTGCAGGAACCGACAAGGCCGGGCCAATCCAGAAAGGCGACAGGACGGGCCCGAGCGGCATTGAATCCGATGAGTCAACTTCACCCTCAGGCGAAATCAAGCCTTCATCAAAGGCCAACGCGAAGCCCTGATCGTTCGGCTCCGCACCGTTGGGCGGTGTCTCTACCGAAGCGAGGGGAAAGGGAATGATAGCCAGTGCGCTTTGCATTGTTCCACGACTTCTGCCGCAATGACCAAGCTATCTCAGCCAGAAGTTACCCATTCTTTACCCGCCTGCTGGATCGTTACGGAAAATCCGACTGATCTGGAGCACCGAATGGACATCTCCCCGATTGCAACCCAACCCCCTGAACGTCAGCAAAAGCTGATGCAGAAGGCAGAGGAGCTTGAAGCCACGTTCCTTTCCGAAATGCTGGCCCACTCTGGTCTCGGCGAAATGCAGGGTGCCTTTGGTGGCGGTCAGGGTGAGGCGCAGTTTTCCTCGTTTCTGCGTCAGGAACAGGCCCGGCTTATGGTTGAGAGCGGTGGCCTTGGGCTGGCGGAATTGATCTTCAATTCTATGGCGAGGACCGAAGATGAAACAGCTTGAGCTGCTGCTTGACGACGCGGCCGAGGCGCTTCTTTCGGGAAACCTTGCAGCGCTGGCACTGCTGGTCCCCCAGATCGAATCGATAGACGTGAAGCCAATAGACCGAACTTCGGCGGAACGGCTTCGGAGCAAGGCCGAACGAAATGCCCGCCTGCTTGAGGCCGCATCGCGTGGGGTAAAAGCCGCGCGACTTCGCGTGACCGAGATCGCGCGCGGACCAGCACTGACGACCTATGACGCCAGGGGACAGAAAGCGCTGATCGCACCGATCGGCACCGAACCGGCGCGTCGCGTCTGAACTTGTTCAAATGCCGGGCATTTCGCCAAAGCCGATTAGGGAATGGTTAGCTGGTTTGCCGCTTCATTGACCCCGCGCCTCATGACGGGGCGGCGCCATCGGGCCAACCGACGGCACGGACAGAATGCCCTTTCCGCCACTGATTGTGGCTTCTCGGCCGTGAAACCTGCGGCCCATTCGTGAAGGACTGAGTAATGTCGTCGATCCTGACCAATAACAGCGCGATGGTTGCCCTGCAGACGATGAAGGGCATCAACGCGAACCTGAACAAGACCCAAGCGGACATTTCCACGGGCAAGTCGGTGGCCAGCGCCAAGGACAATGCCGCCGTCTGGGCCATCTCGAAAGTGATGGAATCTGACGTCGAAGGCTTCAAGGGCATCTCCGACAGCCTTTCCGTCGGCAATGCAACGCTGACCGTGGCGCGCAACGCCTCGGAATCCGTGACGAAGCTTCTGACCGAAATGAAGGGCAAGATCGTCGCCGCCCAGGCCGAAAACGTTGACCGCAGCAAGCTGCAGACCGACATCACGCAGCTGACCAAGCAGATCGAGTCGGTCGTCGGCGCGGCGCAGTTCAACGGCCTGAATCTGGTTGACGGATCGCAAACGTCGATCAACGTGCTCTCGTCGCTGGACCGCAGCGCCACGGGTGTCGAATCTTCGAACATCGAAGTGGTGGCGCAGAACCTGTCGACCTCGGCCGGGTCGGCGCTGTCAGGCACTGCGCTTGGTGCAGTGACCAACGCAACCGGTGCGCCCAACGCCACCAGCACCGTCGGGACCTTTGTCTTCCAGGGTGGTTCCGGGGCACTTGCCTCCAATGCCTTCGGAGCAAACCCGGCCACCGCAACCGCGTTGATCGAAGGCGATGCCATCGAACTGACCGTCGGGGCCACCACCGGGCGCTATGTCGTGAAGGAAGGCGACACCAATGATGAGCTTGCCGAAGGCCTGCGCAATGCGCTGACTGCGGGCGGCCTCAACGGTTCTGACTTCACCCTGTCTGCAACCGCTGGCGTTCTGAGCATCACCAACAACACCAACACGGCAGCTGCGGTGTCGGTGGCGGCGACCCGGGGTGAAGGCGGATTGGCTGCGCTGACTTCGATCGACGTGACGGCTGACCCGGCTGCGGCCCTGACCGACATCGAAGGCTTGTTGCAGACCTCGATCAATGCGGCATCGAGCTTCGGTTCGTCGCAAAAGCGGATCGATATCCAGTCTGAGTTTGTTGGCAAGCTGACCGACTCGCTCAAGACCGGCATCGGCGCGATGGTCGATACCGACATGGAGGAAGCCTCGGCCCGTCTGCAGGCGCTGCAGGTGCAGCAGCAGCTGGCCACCCAGGCGCTGTCGATCGCGAACCAGCAGCCGCAGGGCCTCCTGTCTCTGTTCCGTTAAGCACTTAGGGCCGCGGGGGGTAATCCTCGCGGCCCTCCTCACCCCTTCGCTTTAGAACAGATGGACACCCCATGACTTTCCATTCCGCCATCAGCTACGCGCAGCGCGAGGCTCCGACCCGTTCCCTCCGCTCTGTCGAATATGATCTTCTGGCGCAAGTGACCCAACGCCTGCGCGCAGCCTGGGCAAACCGTGCCGCAGACTTCCCTGCGCTGGTCCGCGCCGTCGCAGACAACACTCAGCTTTGGGCGACGCTCGCCTCCGACGTGGCGCTGCCAGGAAACACGTTGCCCGCCGCGCTGCGCGCCCGGCTGTTCTACCTGTACGAATTCACCGTGAAGCACAGCCGTGCCGTCCTTGACGACAAGGCCAGCGTCGAGGTTCTTGCCGACATCAACATGGCGGTCATGCGCGGCCTGCGCGGCGACGGGGGGGCAGCATGACCGGCCTCGTCCTCAAGCTCGGGCCCCATGAAAGGGTGCTGATCAACGGTGCCGTGATCGAAAATGGTGACAAACGCTCACGCCTCGCGATCATGACCCCGAATGCCAATATCCTGCGCCTGCGCGATGCGATCCATCCTGAAGCCGTGAATACCCCAGTGCGCCGGGTCTGCTACATTGCCCAACTGGTGCTGACGGGTGATGCCGATGCTGAAGATGCCAAGCTGCAATTGCTCCGCGGGATCGAACAGCTCAGCCAGGTTCTGACCGACTACGACAGTCGAACCCAATTGACCGTAGCGAGCCGGGCGGTGATGGAGAACCAGCACTATCAAGCCCTGAAATCCCTCCGGTCGCTGCTTCCGCGCGAGGAGCGGCTCTTCGCCGCCAGCCGCGCGTGAGCTTCACCCCCATCCTTCCACAGTCCGGATTCACCGGATGGGGTTTCCTGAAGCGGACCATGGCGCGGCAGCAGGCTGTGCAGCAGGCGCTTCCCGCTCAACAACGGGATGAGGCCTACTTCCGCGACAAGATTGGCAAGGCAGACACCGCAGAGAAGCTGGTGAACGACAAGCGGCTTCTACGCATCGCCCTCACGGCCTTCGGGCTCGAAGGCGATGTGAACAGCAAGGCCTTCATCCAGAAGATTCTCGAAGGCGGCACGCTGAAGGAAGGCAGTTTGGCGAACAAGCTGGCTGACAAGCAGTATCAAAAGTTCGCCGCCGCCTTTGGATACGGGGACTACTCGGTGCCGCGGACGAAGATTTCCACCTTTCCCGACGAGGTCCTCGAACAATACCGGGCTCGCAGCTTCGAAACAGCGGTCGGTCTGCAGAACAACACCTATCGCCTTGCCATGAATGCCGAGCGTGAAATCCCGACCTTGGCCGGGAGGTCAATCAGTGAGACTGCGAAGTGGTACACCCTGCTTGGCAATGCACCGATGCGTGAAGTGATGCAGACGGCACTGGGACTGCCAAAGAGCTTTTCCTCTATCGATATAGATCAGCAGGTCGGGGTCCTGCGAACGAAGGCGGAAGCGGCTTTCGGATCTGCCGACCTCGGCCAGTTCAAGGAACCTGCAAAGATGGAGGCTCTGGTAAGGCGCTTTCTTCTGCAATCGGACATTCAAACTCAGGCCTCATCCAATTCACCCGGGGCAATCGCGCTTGCACTTTTGCGGGGCCAGGTCTGATTTTGCTGCATCTGGCCCAGTGAAAGGAGGAATATTGAACAGGTGTGGACCATGGCGCCGCCCTATGCGATCCGCTGACACTGATTGCCAGTGACGTCCTGACAGCCCGGCACTGTCAGAATGGCGTGCCCTCTAGCATCTTGATCTGACAAAGATGGTCACCCCAGTCACTAATCTTCGAGCGAGTAGCGCAGCAAGCGGATGCTTGGCCTGATGTCAGAGCCCGAATTAAGCCCGCTGTAGCAGTGCAGGGTCCTTGCCTATAGGTCCAGCGGGTCCTCTGGACCGCTCGAGAACGCTACGGAGATGCAGAGCAGTATCGGCCAGGCCAAGGGCCATGTCGGTGAATTGCTCGATCAGCAAGATACGCGCCCACCGGTTGTTGAGCGCAGCCACGACCCCAAGAAGCTGCCCGACAAAAAGGGGTGCCAGACCGGGCAACCAGAGTCTTTCGCCGTGGGATGGGTCTGTCGCCGGGGTCTAACGTGCGTGCCAGGGTCGCCAAGCGGACCGCCGTTCGGCCAAGTGGAATCATTGTCAAAGATGCACGATCAATGCCGAGTTCTACGATTTACCTTTGCCATAACGACTGCATTGCCTAACCTGTGGCAAAACGAGAGTTCTAGGGAACCTGAAGAGTGGCGCATTCGGCAATCGCTCCGTCTCGGCATCGCGGAATGCCGATGGAAGCCTCGACCTTGCGAACGCTGAACCAGTTTGCGGTCGACCTGATCCAGATTCCCAGCACCGAGGATCTGTTTTGGTACGTCGCGCAGAACGTGGTGGGCCGGCTGAACTTTGTGGATTGCGTGATCTATCAGGCCAATGACGAACAGACCGAACTTCGACAAGTGGCGGCCTGGGGCGAAAAGAACCCGTTCGGACGGAACATCCTTAACCCATTGGTCATTCCTTTCGGTCGCGGGATCACCGGGCAAGTGGCGCAGAGCGGGAAGGCGATCATTGTCGATGATTTGCTGAGCGATCAGAACTACATCCCGGACACTCAGCCCGCGCGGTCGGAGATCTGCGTGCCGCTGATCTTTCGCGGGCGCATCGTCGGTGTGATCGACAGCGAACATCCGGATCCGCAGGCCTTTGGCGCTGTCGAGCTGGAGATCCTGGACACGGTTGCCGCGATGACTGGCGCCAAACTGGAGCTTCTGGCCGAAGCACAACGCTCGGCCCAGAGATACCGCGATCTAGTAGCGTCGCATGACCAGCTGAGCCAAGAGATCACCGCGCGAAAGGCGCTGGAAGCGAGGCTGTTCGAAGCGCGCAGGCTGGAATCGATCGGCAAGCTGACCGGACGTTTCGCGCATGAGTTCAACAATCTTCTGACCGTTGTGCTGGGCAATCTGGATGTCGTCGAGATCGATCCGTCGGCACCGGAAGCCCGGCAAGGCCTGCAGGACGCCCGCCTTGCAGGCGAACGCGGCGCCAAGCTGGTGCGCGATATGCTATCCTTCGCGCAGCGCACCCGGCTGAGCCCGGTGGATGCGGACCTGAACCTGATCATCTCCGGATTTGCGGACCGCCAGCCCGCCACGCGAGCTGACCGCCTTGCGTTTGATCTGCAGGACGGGCTGTGGCCGGTGTCGGTCGATGCAAAGGCCTTCGAGCAGATTCTGTCCAGTCTGGTCGAGAACGCTTTTGACGCGATGGGGCCGGAGACCAAGGCCGTGATCCGCACCGAGAATGTCCAGAAGCTGATGACCGAGGACCCGGGAGCCTTGTCCGGGCCGCCCCCGGGGCGCTATGTGCGGCTGAGCGTCGAGGATGCGGGTGTCGGGATCCCCGCTGACCGCCTGTCGCAGATCTTTGACCCGTTCTTCACGACCAAGCCCGTGGGTTCGGGAACCGGGCTCGGTCTCGCGATCGTCCGCGGGCTGACGCAGCAGATGGGCGGATCGGTGTCGGTCGTTTCCGAACTGGAAAAGGGCAGCACCTTTCGTCTGCTATTTCCTGCGATCCGGTGACTTGGGAACACTTTGTTAACCATGGATTCGTAGCTTCATCCTCCAATAAAAACGGAGGATTCGATGGCTGCTTCATTGGCATTTGTAAGTGTTCAAACGGACGATCTACCCTTGATAGATGTGGGCGCCCTGCGATGCGGGTCGCCTGCTGAGATCAGGCGCGTGGCCGAAAAGATCGGGGCCGCCGCGCGTGACATCGGGTTCTTCCGGGTCTGCAATCACGGCATGGACCTGGAGCTTATCAGGGCAACTTATCGGGCAGCCGAAGGGTTCTTTGCCCAGCCGGAGGAGGAGAAGCTGCGCCTGTACATCGGCCATAGCCTGAACCATCGCGGCTATGTGCCGTTTTCGGAGAAGGGCGATTATGCCGATGAGGTGCACCGCAACTACGAGGCTTTCGATCTGGGGCTGGACCTGCCGAAGGACGACCCGGACTTCCTGGCCGGGAACCTGGTGCTGGGACCGAACGTCTGGCCTGAACTTGACGGATTCCGCACCAGTGTGTCGCGCTACTACGCGGAGATTGCCCAGCTTGGCCGCCTGATATGTTCGGCGCTGGAGCTTTTCCTGGGCCTGCCGAAGGGGGCGATCACCGACCACATGACCAAACCGGTGTCGCAGCTGCGGCTGTTGCACTATGTCCGGCCCGAGGTGGCGACCGACCTCGGTTCGGTCAATATGGGCGCGCATACGGATTACGAGTGCCTGACGCTCCTGCATACCCGGAACGAAGGCCTGCAGGTCATGGCCCAGAATGACCGCTGGATCGACGTGCCGGTTGACCAAGACGTCTACGTGGTCAACATCGGCGACATGCTCGAGGCTTGGACAAACGGTATCCTGCGCTCGACGCCGCATCGGGTCGTCAATCGCAGTCGCGAGCGCTTCTCGATGCCCTATTTCGTTGCCGCGAACCACGACACGGTGATCCGGCCGTTCCCGCAGCTTCTGCAGGATGGCAGGCGCGCGAAGTACGAACCGTTTCAGGCCGGGGCACATCTAGAGCGTATGCTGCTGCGCGACTTTCCGTATCTGCGACGTCGACAGCGGATTGGCGTAGCGGGCGGGCTTGAGGCGGCCAGGTTGGCCTACGCAAACCCGTTCGAGACCCGGATCCAGCAGAGCGGCGTGTAGATCATGCCCCCGCTGGAGTCGATTTTTGCTGTCGCGCTTGCCGGTCTTGCCCTAAGCGCCACGCCCGGGCCGTCCATGCTCTACGTCCTGTCGCGCACGGTCGGGCAAAGCCGCTCGGCCGGGTTTGCCTCGGCGCTTGGCCTCTGTCTGGGGGGCATGCTTCTTGCCATCGCCACGGCCTGGGGCCTGGGCTCGGTGTTCATGACCTTCGAAGAGCTGGTTCTGGCACTGAAATACCTTGGCGCTGCTTACCTCGTGTGGCTGGGCGTGGGCATGATCCGCGAGGCGCGTGCCAAAGCCCGGCAAGACCTGGCCGCAACACAGGTTGACCAAAGACCCCTGGCGCAGATCATGTGGCAGGGGGTTCTGGTCGAGCTTCTGAACCCGAAGACCGTGTTGTTCTTTGCGCTGTTCTTGCCGCCCTTCGTGGCGCTGGATCCGGGCACGACGGGCGCTGGCGACGTCACGCTGCAGCTTCTCCTTCTGGGAATTCTGGTGCCTCTGACAGCAATACCGGCCGATCTTGTTGTGGCCTGGATGGGCGGCGCGATGGCGCGGACCCTGAACGAAAGCCGAAAGGCGCGTGAAGCGATGGCCTGGGCCGGAGGATTGGTCCTTATCGGGATCGCAACAAGCCTTGTCTGGGAGAGCCTGCGAACTGCCCTCATGTGACCAGAGCCTGTCCGGCGCAGAGCGATGAGCTGGACAGGCCTAGGGCGCACTTTCCGTGACTAGGCGGACAGACTGGCCTTCAACCGTTCGAAACTTCCCGCGATTCCAGATGCAGGGGCAGGTTCGGCCAGAAAGCCGTCCAGCTGGGGCCAGACCTTGATCGCCCGGTCAATCGCCGGGTCCGACCCCGAGGCATAGAGCCCGGCCTGGATCATCATCTCGGCCCGGTCATAGGCACCAAGCAGCCGCCGCGCTTCGCTGATCACCGCGTTCTCGTCTTCGGTCGCCGCGTCAGGCAGGGACCGCGAGACCGAGCGCAGGAGGTCAATGGCGGGAAACCGGCCACGTTCGGCAATCCGGCGGTCCATCACGACGTGGCCATCCAGAACCCCGCGCAGGATGTCGGCCACCGGTTCTTCCATGTCTGAGCCCGCGACCAGCACGGAGAAGACGGCCGTGATGTCGCCCATGCCTTCCGGCCCGGGTCCGGCGCGTTCGGCCAGGCCCATGATCGCCTGGGTCAGCGAGGGCGGGAAGCCACGCAAGCTTGCCCCTTCGCCCCCCGCGAGAGCGACCTCGCGATGCGCCTCGGCGAAGCGGGTGACACTGTCGACCAGCAAGAGCACATGCTTGCCCTGATCGCGGAAATGTTCGGCCACGGCCATTGCAGTCAGCGCGCACATGCGCCGCATCAGGGGTGACTGGTCCGAGGTTGCGGTGACAACGACGCTCCGCGCCATGCCAGCCGGGCCAAGCACCCGTTCCGTGAACTCGCGCAGTTCGCGGCCACGTTCGCCTACCAGTGCAATGACGACGACATCCGCTTCGACCCCTCGGGCGAACTTTGCGAGGAGCGAAGATTTCCCGACGCCCGACCCGGCGAAAAGCCCGATCCGCTGGCCG
>JBKDYO010000062.1:0-3310 GCA_046305855.1 Paracoccaceae bacterium | reverse complement strand
CATTCATGGCTGTGGCGAATCGGTTCCTGCCTTTCGCAAAGGATATAGGAAAGCGTTGCGCCTGCGTGAAGGTTTCTGCGCGAATTCTGCTTGAAAGCGCCACAGTCGCGGGGGGTCTCGGCCCTTGCAGGGCGTGGCACGGGGCCCCATATTCAGCCTGTGCGGTGCTCACGTGAGGGGCCGCGAAGACCGAACTGTCGCTTATGCCAAGGACTGTCCGATGACGAAACTGAGCTTTGGGGCCCATCCCTATCTTCTGGGGTTCGAGCAGCTGGAACGACTGGTCGAACGCACCGCGAAATCGGGGGCCGAGGGCTATCCTCCGTTCAACATCGAGGCCGTGGCGGAAAACGCCTACCGAATCTCGCTGGCCGTCGCCGGCTTCCGCGAGGAAGACCTGTCGATCACCGTCGAGGACCGGCAGCTCGTGGTGCGGGGCCGTCAGGCCGATGACGTGGGCGAGCGGGTGTTTCTGCATCGCGGGATCGCGGCGCGGGCGTTCCAGCGCAGTTTCGTGCTGGCCGACGGGGTCGAGGTCGCGGGGGCTACGATGGAGCATGGCCTGTTGCACGTCGACCTGCGCCGCCATGTGCCGGAGACCGTGGTGCAGACGATCCGGATCGGTCGCAAGGATGCCGCGTCAGACATGACGGGCCACAAGGAAGGGGTCAAGAAATGAACACTCCATTCAACGGGCTGCCGCAAGGGGCCGATCGTATCGTCTATGTCCGCGAGGTCGCAGTCACGGATCTGCCGGACGAAGTGCGCGAGCAGATGGACGGGCTGGAGGTGATCTGGTCGGTCCACGGGGCGGATGGCCGCCAGCTGGCGCTGGTCGCGGACCGCAAGCTTGCGTTCCACCTGGCGCGCGAACACGACTTCACGCCCGTAAGCGTGCACTGACGCAGGGTTAGACAGGCTCTGTGCTGACTGGCCTTCCGCGACGGAACCGTTACGCTTCGGCGTATGGTTCCTTTGAGTAGCGGAGGTCGACGTGAAAACCACCACGGGATATTCGGGCATACAGATCGCCCTGCACTGGCTGGTCGCCATCCTGATCGTCATCGCCTGGTTCACAGGCGAGGGCGCGGAAGAGGCGATGGAAGTGGTCGAGGAGGGGGGGACGACGGGCTTCGTGCCGCATGTCGCCCTTGGCCTTGCCATCCTGGCGCTGGTCGTTGTGCGGGTGCTGGTGCGACTGGGGCGGGGTGCCCCCGCGGCCCCCGGAGCGCCGGGCAGCCTGCAGGTTCTGGCGGCGGACTGGGGCCACCGGCTGATCTATCTTCTGATGATCGCGGTGCCCTTGGGCGGCATCAGTACCTTCTTCCTGGGCCTCGAGGTGGGCGAGATCCACGGGCTGGCGGCCAATGTGCTGATGGTCGTGGTCCTGGGCCATGCGCTTCTGGCGTTGTATCACCAGTATGTGCTGAAGGACGGCCTTCTGCGCCGGATGATGAAGGCGGAATGAACGACAAAGGCCGCGCCCACAAGGGACGCGGCCTTTGTTATATCAGATCGTGCTCAGGCCTTGATCAGGCCCATCTGCTCCAGCTTCAGCAGGACCTGGTGCGCGCAGTGGTCGACATCGACGTTCTCGGTGTCCACCACCAGCTCGGCCTGGGTCGGAGCCTCGTAAGGGTCCGAGATCCCGGTGAATTCCTTGATCTTGCCCTCACGCGCCAGCTTGTACAGCCCCTTGCGGTCGCGGCGTTCGCATTCCTCGATGCTGGTCGCGACATGGACCTCGACGAAGGCGCCGAAGGCCTCGACCATCTCGCGCACCGCCCGCCGCGTGGCGGTGTAGGGCGCGATGGGCGCACAGATCGCGATGCCACCGTTCTTGGTGATCTCGCTGGCAACATAGCCGATCCGCTTGATGTTCAGGTCGCGGTGTTCCTTGCTGAACCCCAGTTCCGACGACAGGTGCTTGCGCACCACGTCACCGTCCAGAAGCGTCACCGGGCGCCCCCCCATTTCCATCAGCTTGACCATCAGCGCGTTGGCGATGGTGGACTTGCCGGAGCCTGACAGGCCGGTGAAGAACACCGTGAAGCCCTGCTTTGACCGGGCGGGGCTGGTCTTGCGAAGCTCGTTGACCACCTCGGGGAAGGAGAACCATTCCGGAATCTCCAGCCCCTCGCGCAGGCGGCGGCGGAGTTCGGTGCCGGAGATGTCGAGAACGGTCGAGCCTTCGGGGATCTCGTTCGCGGGGTAGTACTGGGCCTTTTCCTGCACGTAGACCATGTGCTTGAAGTCGACCATTTCGATGCCGATTTCCGATGCGTGCTGGGCGAACAGCTCTTGTGCGGCATAGGGGTCGTAGAAATCCTTGCCGGCGGAGTTCTTGCCCGGACCGGCATGGTCGCGGCCCACGATCATATGGGTGCAGCCGTGGTTCTTGCGGATGATGCCGTGCCACACGGCCTCACGCGGGCCGGCCATGCGCATGGCGAGGTTGAGGAGCGACAGCGCGGTGGTCTGGGCCGGATACTTGTCCAGGACCGCCTCATAGCAGCGGACACGGGTGAAGTGGTCGACGTCGCCGGGCTTGGTCATGCCGACGACGGGGTGGATCAGCAGGTTCGCCTCGGCCTCGCGCGCGGCGCGGAAGGTCAGTTCCTGGTGCGCGCGGTGCAGCGGGTTGCGGGTCTGGAAGGCCACGATCTTGCGCCAGCCCAGCTTGCGGAAGAGGGCGCGGAGTTCGTTCGGCGTGTCGCGGCGGGCTTTGAAATCGTAATGCACTGGCTGCTGAATGCCGATGACCGGGCCGCCGAGATAGACCTTTCCGGCCGTGTTGTGCAGGTAGTTCACGGCGGGATGCGCCAGATCGTCGGCGCCGAAGACTTTCTCGGCTTCCACGGCCTTGTTCGGCACCCATTTGTCGCTGATCGACAGGATCGCCAGGATAACGCCTTCCTGATCCCGAAGCGCGATGTCCTGACCGGGTTCGACCTTGTCGGCGAAGGCTTCCGAGACATCCAGCGTGATCGGCATCGGCCAGAGCGTACCGTCGGCCGTGCGCATGTTGGCGACGACGCCGTCATAGTCAGCCTCGCTCATGAAGCCTTTCAGCGGCGCGAAGCCACCGTTCATCAACAGTTCCAGGTCACAGATCTGCCGGGGCGTCAGGTCCCAGGAGGGCAGCTGCCCGGCCTCGACCTTCAGCTTTTGGGCCGAGTCATAGGAGACATAGAGTTCTGGGATCGGGGCGTGGTTCGCAAGCGACATGGCAAAGACCTTTCAGCGCGGCAGGTTACCCCGCCAGTTGCGCGGGTCCGTAGCCCGACCGGGGGGGCGACATCAAGCGAAT
>JBKDYO010000061.1:0-21795 GCA_046305855.1 Paracoccaceae bacterium | reverse complement strand
ATCCTGGCGGACGGGACGCCCGAGGCGGCGCGGCGGCTGGAGCGGGTGTTGTGGAACGACCCGGCCTCGGGGGTCTGGCGGCACGCGGATGCGGGGTATGAGACCGCCATCGCCTGCGCGAAAGAGCATGGATTGCGGCTGCCGGGGATCTTGGGGAACTGAGGGCTGTCCACACAGGACAGCCCCTCCAAACCTAGGATTTTCAAGGGCTTGCCTGTGGGCATTCAGGTCACGTTAACCGGTTCCCAGCATAACCCTGTTTGCGGACACGCGGTTTCTTGGTAGCCTGCCGCCGGTTCTGGCTGCCAAGAGGAACGCGTGATGTCCGTTGATCGCGAGACGATGGTCAAGGTTTTGAAGGCGACCTGCCTTCCTGTTCTGCGCAAGCAGGGGTTCAAGGGGTCGTTTCCAGCCTTCTTCCGCGAAACCGACGGCTTCGTCGCGCTGCTGAATTTCCAGTTCTTTTCCTCGGGCGGAAGCTTTTGCGTCAATCTTGGCTATGCCGATCCCAAGCGGGCAAATGTCTACTTCGACCTGGAGACCGAGCCGTCCAAGCTGAAAGTCAGCCAGACCCGGGAGCAGGTTCGCCTTGGCGCGACGGGCGGCGGCGACCATTGGTTCTCTTTCGGTCCGACAAGCTACAACGAGGTACGCGGGACACCCCTTCCGGCGGATGAGATCGCGGCCCGGGTCAATGAAATGCTGCTGACCGACGCCGAAGCCTGGTGGATCGACAAGCGCGCGGAAAGCCGGTCATGAAGTTCCAAGGTGCTGGCATATCTGGGTAAATCCGGGCGCTTTCAAGGGATTGGCCAAATTCGGCGGGTTTGATACCCTGTCATCGACTGGACCAGGAGCTTTCCCATGCTGACGGGGACATGCCACTGCGGCGCGCATGGCTGGACACTTGCGGTGATGCCGGAGTCGCTGACGGCCTGCAGCTGCACCATCTGTCGGCGATACGGGGCGCTGTGGGCCTATGGGTTCATCGGACAGGATGTGACGGTCACGCCGGGGACCAAGGGCTATCGCCGCAAGGACGGCGGCGCGTTGGAGTTCCACTTCTGCCCAACCTGCGGCAATGCACTTTACAACATGGCGGTGGAGCCACGCGCGGATGGCAGCCGATGGGTCGCGGTCAACTGCCGGATGACCGATCCCGGGCCGATCCTATCCTTGCCCATCGACCATTTCGACGGCCATGACAGTTGGGCCGACCTGCCCCCCGACGGGCGGACTGTCAAGGATATGTGGTTCTAGGCGGGTCTTGAGCCCGGCCATCTTCAGCATCGCATGGGGCAGGCCCGTATTCTGGCGGTAGCGGCGGACAAGTGTCTCGGCAAGCCGGGTCAAATCGGGTTGCGTTAGCGCTCGGTCGCGCCTTTGCCGGCAAGGATCTTCGGGCGCGCCTTCTCGATCCGGGCCAGCCGGGTGGCCTTGGTCTTCGCGTCGTTCAGAAGGATAGCGTAGCTTTTCTGGCGGCCGGGGGTAAGCGCCGCGAAAGCCTCGGCAAGGTCGGGGTCGGCGTCTAGGGCGTCGACAAGCTCTTCGGGAAGGTTGATTTCGGTCGGCTCTTTCGGTGGCAGGATGCCCTGTTCGGCATAGGCCATCGCTTCCTTGAGATAAGCGCGGATCACCGGTTCCAAGGCGTCGGGGGCAGCGTTGTCGGTGAAGCGGATGCAGTCGGGATGACGGGTGTTCGGCCCCTGCTTTTCCAGCACGGCTTCGGGGTCCTTCAGAAGTGCCGCGTTCAGGAAACTCAGCCGGAAGTCGCCCCGAAAGGCGCCGAAGATCGCGATGTTGCGACCGGCGTGCATGTAGCAGGGATGGCCCCACTTTGCGGTTTCGGTCAGGCCGACGTCATTGGCGATGCGGCGCAGGGTCAGAAGACCAGCCAGCCAGAAACGGGTGGAGCAGTCGGGCGTGGCGAAGCGGTCGCAGCGGCCGCAGCCCTGGGCGAAGTACACCTCCGGCTCGGTGATCATCATGCGGTCGGGCATCGGCAGCATCCCTGGACGAACTCAGTTTGAGATCGTTCCGGGTTCGACACAAGTCTGTACGCTGCCCGTCTTGAGCCGCGACTGCCCGAGCCGTGTGTCGCGCCGGATCAGCAGGCTTGCGATTTCACGTCGCCAATTCTTCCGTAAATTTGCTGCAGTTTTGCCGCAATTTCTCGTGAGGGTTGCGACAACCTATGTGCCTTGTGCACAATCTTTGTTGGAGTGCGCAGATGTATCGCTTCAAGGAATTTATTTGCGACGACACCGGGGCCGTAACCGTTGATTGGGTGGTCCTGAGCGCGGCTGTTGTGGGCCTTGGGCTGATCGTCTTTGCCTTCGTCCGTCCAGCGATATCCAATCTGGCGTTCTCGATCGAACATGAGCTTTGGCACGCCGGGCAGTGCATGGCTGCCCATGGCCAGGACGTGCACTGCCACTAGGCCTCGGCAGGCCCGGCCCGATTGAGTTTGGGCCAGAGATGGCACAATGCGAGATGCGCTGCACCATCTGAGAATGGTTAATCTGATCACCGAGAGGCGACAACGCGGGTCAATTCCCCAGACCGTCCGGCGTTTCGTGGCTTCACCACATTGCGGCCATTCGGTTTCTCCAAATTACCTCAAGTTCGTCTTACGGAATACAACCTTTGCGATAGTACTGCTCCCCACGGCAACACCAAAGGGAGAACCCCAATGCTCCGTTCAAGATTTGTCTTTGCCTGGTACGCGCGGGTCAAGCCGCGTGAGGATCGTGCGCTGTCGCGTCTTGACCGACTGGAGGCCATCCGGCAGACGCCGACGAAAGCCCCGGTTCCGGTCTTCTTTGCGAGGAAGGCGAGCCTCGCCTGAGGCACTGCGCACCTAAGGCGCAGTGCCCCCAAGCCCCTGACCTTGTCCCGTGCGGGAGAGGTCGCGTTCGGCTTACAGAATACGCGGGTTCTTGCCCGCCTCGCGCCAGATCGGGTTTGACCAGGCGCGTTTGCCCGCCGCGTCGATCACGGCGACCCGGACCCAAGGGCTGCCGAGCAGCCGGTCAAGCGGCACTTCGCAACGGGTCATCGAATGGCCGTGGACGCCCCTGGCCCCGGTGCCCCAGCCCATGGCGATCACGGATACGGCAGAGGAGCATTCCACCACCACCTTGTCGCCGTCGAGATGCACGTCGTGGATCTGCGGCCCCTGACTGGAATAGAAATCCCCCCGTTTCAGCGCGGCCAGAAGCGCCTCGGGCGTGTTTTCGGTGGCCTTGACCATGACCCAGCCGCCGAAATGGTCGGGTTCATGGAAATGCGCGTCGTCGGTGGCGATCAGCGTCAGCTGGCGGCCCTCGGTCAGAAGAAGGTCGGCGATCCCTGCCCCGTCCGGGCGGTCACAACCGGTGGCGCAGCCGTGGTTGTAGATCTCGACCGCGTGGGCAGCTTCGATGGTGCGGGCGTCGGCGAGAGTGAGGCCGGACCATTGCGGATGGGCGATGGCAACAAAAGCCCCGGCGGCGACTGCGCGGGCGGCGATCTCTGGACCGGTCTCTTGCCCGGGTTCGGCGATAAAGCTGGTGGTCGTGGGGGGCGCGAAGTCATGCGGCAGGCCGACGGCGAGGATGTGCCAAAGCTCACCGTTAGACTGCGCGCCGGAATGAAGCTCGGCCCCGATCAGGGTGGTGAAGCCCGCGTCACGGTAGGGGCGCGTGTCGGTCATCGGATAGCCGTAGATGCCGATGAAATGGTCGGTCAGGGCGAGGAAATCATAGCCTTCGGCCCGGTAGCGGCGGCAGACCTCCTCGGGCGGCAGGACGCCATCGGAATTGGTCGAATGGGTGTGCAGGTTCCCGCGCCAGAAGCGGCCGGGGACAGTGAAGGCGGAAGGGCGGAGCATCTTTCGGTCCTTTGCAAGCGCGAGGCAGAGTCGTCGGTAGGGAAAGGTCGGCCGGTAACAGGCCTGCGACGGCCATCGGCGCGACTCCCCGGTCTTCGGCGGAACCTTGCCCGGGACGGAAATCGCGGGCAAGGGACTGTCGAGCCGCAAGGCGTTTCATGCTATCGGTTTGCAATGTTTGGTTGTGTGAGGATGTCGCATGTCGCTGGATAGGTTCCCGTCCGAGCCTGCAGTCTATGGTTTTGCCGCCCGGACCACTGACCGCGACGCTGCGGCATTGGTCGGCGCCCTGGCCGATCACGCCGAACCGGCGGCGGCGTTCCTGAAGGCGTTAAGCCATGAGGGGCGGCTGATGATCCTCTGCCATCTGTCGGACGGCGAGAAGTCGGTCACCGAGCTGGAACGGCTGATCGGGCAGCGGCAGGCTGCCGTCAGCCAGCAGCTTGCCCGGTTGCGGCTGGAAGGTCTGGTCAGCACGCGGCGCGAGGGCAAGGCGATCTTCTATTCGGTCCGCGACCCCCGGGTCATTGCGGTCCTGTCCTGCCTGCCCGCGCTGTTCGGCACAGCCCCCTAACCCCGCCCGATATAGGGCATGTCGCGGGCCATGATCGTGACGAAAGGGGTGTTCACCTCCAAGGGCAGGCTTGCCATGTGCAGCACCATCCGCGCCACGTGGTCCACATCCATCACCGGCTCGACCCGGACGCTGCCGTCGGCCTGCGTCACGCCGGTCTGGAACTTCGCCGCCATGTCGGTCAGCGCATTGCCAATGTCCACTTGCGCGCAAGCGATGTCGAAAGCGCGGCCATCGAGGCCGAGGGTCCGGGTCAAGCCCGTGACGGCGTGTTTGGACATGGTGTAGGGCGCAGAGCCGGGGCGCGGCACATGGGCCGAGATCGAGCCGTTGTTGATGATCCGCCCGCCTTGCGGGGTCTGGCGGCGCATCAGGCCAAAGGCTGCGCGGGCGCAGAGAAACATGCCGGTGATGTTGGTGCGGCTGACCTCCAGCCACTTTTCCACCGGGATCTCGTCGATGGGGGCGGCGGGGGCCGAGATGCCGGCGTTGTTGAAAAGCACGTCGAGGCGGGGAAGCTGGGCGAACGCCGCCTCGACTTCGGCCGGGTCGCCGACATCGGCGGTCAGAAGCCGGGCCGCGGCACCATTCGCGGTTTCTTCAAGCGCCTCGCGGCGGCGGCCAAGGAGGCTGACCTCCCATCCGGCAGCAAGAAAAGCGCGGGCAGTGGCACGGCCGATGCCGGCCCCGGCACCAGTGATCAGGATGGACCTTGTCATGGGGTTCCTTGCAAGAAGTGGTATTTCAGCAGCCAGAGCGAAATCCGCCCGACAGCGGCGACAGGTATACGGGTGACAGCGGCGATCTCGGCCTCGGTCGCGCCAGCGGCCCCTGCAGCGGCATAGGCGGCGAGGACCGTCTCGATCCGGGCAGGATCGTCCAGCATCCGGCGCCTGACGGCATAGTTGCGCAGCTCAAAGGTGTCGCGCGGGCCGGGGCGGTTGCCTTTGTCCACGGCGCACAAACGACGGTCCGGTGCCGCGCGGGCGGTCGGATAGGCGGCGAACATCTCCTCGACTGCCGGGCCTACCGGCAAGAGGTCGGGATCGCGCGTGGCGGTCGCAGGGTTGGCAGACGTGCGGGCATGGGCCAGCATTGCAGCCTGTTCACCCCAGAGCGCCTGCATCTGCGGAATGACCGCCCGCCAGTCATAAAGCTCTCGCGCCCGCGCCTGCCCCATGGCCCCCATCCGGGCGCGCAAATCGGCATCGGTGGCCAGCGTCACCAAGGCCTGCGCAAAGGCAGGGACGTCGAAGCTGGTCATCGCGGACATCTGGCTGACGTATTGGACGTAGGAATCCGTGCCGCCGAGATAGCGCTGGCTGACATAGCCGGACAGCCCCGCGCGCGGCAGTTCGGTCGGGATGCGGAAGCCGACCTCGGGCGTCACGGTGTCCTTCATCCCGTCCCAGTCGGTAACGATCACCGGCAGACCCGCCGCCATCGCCTCGATCGGAGCGAGGCCGAAGGTCTCCTGCAGATTGTCGATCGGAAAAACGAAGATGTCGCCCCCCGACAGCGTGGCCTTGCGGTCCTCGGCGATGCCGCCGTCCAGCCGGTGATACCCGCAGGACGGCATCAGCTGTGCTGCGGCTTTGGCAAAGATGTCGGACCACATCTCTTCGGCGAACTGGCCGCAGAGGACGAGATGCAGCTTGCCGCTTCCGATGGCGCGCAGTTCGGCGGCGGCAAGCTCCATCGCCAGAAACAGCGGCAGGGGGTCGAATTTTTCGTCGGGGGTCAGTCGGGCGATGGTGACCGCGACGATGTCATGGGGCGCGGCCCCGATCCGGTCGCGCATCGCCTGACCAAGCGCTTCGTCGGGCTGGAAATCGTCGCAGGTCACACCCAGGGGGATGACAGGCAACAGGGGCCTTGCGGGGAGAGGCGCGCCCGGGAACCGCTGCGCCAGATGCGCCTCGGCCAGCTCCATCAGCCTGCGGACCGAGGCCTGGACCGCGTTCGAGGTGCAGATCATCGCGTCCCAGGGCATCTGCGGGGCTGACCTGATGTCAAAGAGGGTCTGCATGACGTTCTTTGTCGCGGTGGTGTGGGTGATGCCGCACAAGGCCCAGGCGGCAGAGCCGTGCGGCACGCGACGCCAGCATTCCGAAGTGGGGATCGGCGCGGGATAATACAGCACCTCGACCGGGGCGAGGGCCGCGGGATGGTCGAGCCGGACGGCGCGGAGGGGCCGCGTCACGCCCCGTTCCTGTGCCGCCTCGGCAAAGGCGGTGTGGTCGGCCTGGGAATGGGCGACGGACACGAATTCGGCCACGTCTGCATGGGCGAAGAAGCCGCGCAGGAAGCTTTCCCCGGCGACGCGGCGGCCATTGATGCCTTTCTTTCCCGGGTCATAGCCGTCGGCACTGAACCAGATCGCGGCATTGGTGGCAGGCATGCTTCCGATCCATCCGGCGGGGTTGCGTTCCCAATGGGTAAGGCCTGCCCCACGCTTCGGCAAGCCGCATCGCGGCCCTGGCCTGAAGGCTGGCGTCAGGTCGCCCGGGTCAGGATCACCCGGCGCAGGAAGGCCAGCAGGAAGAGGCCTGTCAGGATCAGGATGATCGTGGGGGCGGGTGCCGAATCCAGATGGAAGCTGGCCCAGATCCCCGCGATCATGGCGAAAAGGCAGACAGCCGTCGCCACCAGCAGCATCGTCCCGAAGCGGCGGGTCAGCAGAAAGGCGATGGCCCCGGGCGCGATGAGAAGGCCGATGGCAAGGATCAGCCCGACCGAGGTCAGCGTGGAGACGATGGTCAGAGACAGGATGGCAAGCAGGCCATAGTGGAGAACCCCGGTCCGCAGACCCGACACCTGCGCCTGTGCGGGATCGAAGGCGTGCAGCATGAGGTCACGCCATTTCAGGATGAGGATCAGCGTGACCGGGATCGCGATGGCGGCAGCGGTGATCAGGTCGCCCTGCCCTACCCCCAGCATGTTGCCAAAGAGGATGTGGTCAAGGTGCACCTCGGACGGAAAGGCGGTGTGCAGGACGATCCCGAGGGCGAACATGGCCGAAAACACCACGCCCATCACCGTATCGCGCTTGATCCGGCTGTTGTCGGCCAGCCAGCCGGTCAGAAGGGCCGAGCCCAGCCCGGCAACGAACGCGCCCAGAAGAAGCGGCAGGCCTGCAAGGTGGGCAATCACGATCCCGGGCAGGACGGCATGGCTGACCGCATCGCCCATCAGCGCCCAGCCCTTCAGGACCAGAAAGCAGGACAGAAGTGCGGTCGAGGGGGCCACGATGAGCGCGATCCAGAAGGCGTTCTGCATGAAAGGGAACTGGAAGGGCTGGATCAGGGCGTCGATCATGCCCGGGCCCTGCGCTTTGCGGCCAGAAGGCCGTGTTTCGGGGCGAAGAGGAAGGCCGCCGCAAAGCAGGCGGTTTGCAAGAGGACGATGACGCCGCCGGTGGCCCCGTCGAGGAAGTAGCTGAGGTAGGCGCCGATAAAGCCCGTTGCAGCGCCGATGCTGGCGGCTAGGGCCAGAAGACGCGGGAAGCGGTCGGTGAGGAGGTAGGCCGTGGCGCCGGGGGTCACCACCATGGCCACGACAAGGAAGGCACCCACCGTCTGCATGGCGGCCACGGTCGAGGCGGAGAGGAGCGTGAAGAAGACCCCCTTCAGAAGGTCAGGCCGAAGGCCTATGGCGCGGGCGTGGGCTTCGTCGAAGAAAGCGACCATCAGGTCCTTCCAGAGGACCAGAAGGATCGCAGCCGAGATGCCTCCGATCAGGACCAGTTGCAGCGTGTCGCCCGGTGAGATGGCGAGGATGTTGCCCATGGTGATGGTCTGGATCGACACGCTTGTCGGGTAGATCGAGATCAGAAAAAGGCCGAGCCCGAAGAACGAGGTGAAGATGAGTCCGATCACCGTGTCGGTCTTGAGCCCGGTGCGGTTCGACAGGAACAGCATGGCGGCAGCAGCAAGACCCCCGGAGAGGAATGCTCCAAGCGCGAAGGGAAGGCCAAGGATGTAGGCCCCCGCGACGCCCGGGACGACGGAATGCGAAAGCGCATCGCCGATCAGGGACCAGCCTTTCAGCATCAGGTAAGCCGAGAGGAACCCGCAGACCCCGCCGACAAGGGCGGACACCCACATGGCGTTCGTCATGTAGCTGTAGGCGAAGGGTTCAAGCATCGCGGATCGCGCGCGGGTTGGGGCGGTTGTCAAATGGAGCGCTGACGCGCAGGCCTTTTGTCTCGGCCTTGCGCGTGAAGGACGCGGAAGACCTCGGGCGTGCGCTCCGCGCGGGAGTATTTGGGAAAAGGACAAGGGACGTCATTTGTCGCCCTTCCGGCCGTATTGCACGAAGGGGCGTTCGTCGTCGGTGAAGATGGTGACTTCACGGCTGTCGTCGTCCTCGTGCAGATCGCTGCCGCCGAGGGTGAAATGGCGCAGGACGCCGCCGAAGGCGCGTTCGAGGTTGTCGCGGGTGAAGGTGGTCTCGGTCGGGCCATAGGCCAGGATGGTGCCCTTCACCAGCACGGTCCGATCGCAGAAATCGGGGACCGAGCCGAGGTTGTGGGTGGAGACCAGCATGACGTGGCCCTCGTCGCGCAGGCTGCGGAGGAGCGTGACGATCTGCTCTTCGGTGGTCACGTCGACGCCGGTGAAGGGTTCGTCGAGAAGGATGATCTGCCCTTCCTGTGCCAGCGCCCGGGCAAGGAAGACGCGCTTTTTCTGGCCGCCCGAAAGCTCTCCGATCTGGCGGTGGCGCAGGTCGGTGAGGCCGACGCGCGACAGTGCCAGGTCCACCTTGGCGCGGTCGGTGGCAGAGGGGCGGCGCAAGAACCCCATGTGGCCGTAACGGCCCATCATGACCACGTCCTCGACAAGGACCGGGAATGACCAGTCCACTTCCTCGGCCTGGGGGACATAAGCGACAAGGTTCTGGCGCAGCGTCTCGTGCACGGGCATGCCCAAGAGCCGGATCGTGCCGCGCGCGATCGGCACAAAGCCCATGATCGCCTTGAACAGGGTGGATTTTCCCGCCCCGTTCACGCCCACAAGCGCCGTGATCGTGCCGCGCGGGATCGCGAAACTGGCGTCGGTCAGCGCGGTCAGCCCGTTGCGGTAGGTGACGGTCACCCCTTCGGCAAAGATGCCTTCGGTGGTGCCCTGGAACCGCGTCTCGTCGCGCATCATGCCCTCATTCCGCCGGGGTCAGGCCCTTGGCGATGGTTTCGGTGGTGACCTGCAGAAGGTCAAGATAGGTCGGCACCGGACCATCTTCGGTGCTGAGGCTGTCGACGTAAAGCACACCACCGAATGCCGCGCCGGTTTCGCGGGCAACCTGTTCGGCGGGATCGGACGGAACGGTGCTTTCGCAGAAGACGGCCGGGATCTGATGTTCGCGCACGGCGTCGATGACAGCGCGCACTTGCTGCGGTGTGCCCTGCTGATCGGCGTTGATCGGCCAGAGATAGAGTTCCTGCAGGCCAAGATCGCGGGCGAGGTAGCTGAACGCGCCTTCGCAGGTCGCAAGCCAGCGGCGGTCCTCTGGCAAGGCGGCGATCTGGGCTTGCAGCGGCCCCAGTGCGGCGGCAATGCGCGCCTTGTAGCTTTCCGCATTCGCCGCATAGGTGGCGGCATTGACAGGGTCCGCGGCAGACAGGGCTTTGGCGATATTGTCGACATAGATCAGGGCATTGGTCACGCTCATCCAGGCATGCGGGTTGGGCCGTCCGTCATACTCGCCCCCCGAGATCGAGATCGGATCGACCCCGTCGGTCAAGGTGGCCGAGGGCACCTCGCCAAGATTGCCGAGGAACTGTTCGAACCAGCGTTCGAGGTTCATCCCGTTCCACAGGATCAGGTCGGCATCCGCCGCACCGACGATGTCCTGCGGGGTCGGCTCATAGCCATGAATCTCGGCCCCCGGCTTGGTGACCGAGACGACATCCACCCCCTCGCCCGCGACGTTGCGGGCCATGTCGGCGATCACGGTGAAGGTCGTGACGACCTTGAGCCGGTCCTGAGCCTGCAGCTGCAGGGGCGCAAGCGACATCACGGCACAGAGAAGAAGCGAGCGACGGGAGAAAGCCATTCGAAATCCTCGACTGGGTTGCGGGTTACACCAGACTGTAAATGCGACGCATTTGCAAGAAGACAAGAGGTGGAGGCCGGACGGGAGACAGATTCAGACATACATTGCGCAATGCCGGGCACCGTATAGGGTGATCATAGTCAGGCGATTGCAGGGAACGTTCAACGATGCCCGGGACAACACTTCGCCTGGCCCGGTCGGGCGATGAGGCCGCGATCTTTGACTTCCTTGTGCACCATCGGGACAGCTCGCTTTATCTGCGCCACTTCCTTTCTGCGGGCGGCCTTGTGGATGCAGGCGAGCCGCTTCAGGGGACCTATGCGGTCGCATTAGACGGTGCGGAGGTCGTTGGACTGGCGATGCACAACTGGCAAGGTCTGGTGTTTCTTCAGGCGCCGGATCATGCAGCTGCCCTCTCAAGCGCCGTGATAGAAGCATCGAAACGCACGCTCGTCGCGGTTCTGGGACCGTTTTCGCAGGTCGAAGACGTGCATCGCGGTCTGGGCAAGGACTTGGCCAGCGAGATTGCAAAGGACGGTCTTTTTGCCCTGAACATCAGTGACTTGATCGGCCCGGACCTGGGCACTGCGGTTTCGGTGTGCCGGGTTGCGCAGACGGATGATCTCGCGCTTCTCCTCGATTGGCGCATTCACTACGACATGGAATCCAACGGGCTTCCGGATACGGAAAGCCTGCGAGACTTCGCGAAAAGCGCGATCACGGGGCACTTGGACCGCCAAGAGGCTTTCATACTGGAAGTGGACGGCCAGCCCGTGTCCCTGTGTACCCGGACCGCCCGGGCCGCCGAGTCGATCCAGATCGGTGGCGTCTGGACCCCGCCCGAGCTGCGCAGTCGCAGATATGGCCGCGCCGTTGTCGCAGGAGTGCTTCGCGAAGCAGCGCGGGACGGCGTCACCCGCGCAGTGCTTTTCACGGGCAATCCGGCCGCCCAGCGATCCTATGAGGCACTCGGCTTTCGCCAGATCGGTGACTACGGGATTGCGATCTATTCGGTCTGAGATCCGTGGGGCTGGTGGTCGCGCGCCTTTGATCACGGCAGAGCGTGCCCAAGACTGGTCCGAGCTGAGGGAGGTTTGGCGCACCCAGCACGATTCGAACGTGCGACCTTTGCCTTCGGAGGGCAACGCTCTATCCAGCTGAGCTATGGGTGCCTGGCAGCGTCCTTAGCGGAAGGCGGCGAGGGATTCAATGGCGCAAAGCGCGTCAGGCAAAAAGCTCATGCGCGAGTTCGAGGGCCGAGACGAGGGCGTCGACCTCGTCGGCGGTGTTGTAGAGCCCGAACGAGGCCCGGCACGAGGCGGTGATCCCCAGATGCTCCATCAGCGGCATGGCGCAATGCGTGCCTGCGCGCACGGCAATGCCGCGCTTGTCGAGAATGGTCGAGATGTCATGCGCATGGGCCGCACCGTCCAGCGTGAACGAGAAGATCGCGCCCTTGGTCGCGGAGTTTCCCTTCACGTTCAGCCAGTTGAGGCCCTGCAGCCGATCGCGCGCATAGTCGCGGATCGTCCGTTCGTGGGCCGCGATATTGGCCATCCCGAGACCGGTCAGGTAGTCGAGTGCGACGCCAAGGCCGATCTGCTGGACGATGCCGGGAGTACCCGCCTCGAACTTCATCGGCGGGTCGTTCCAGGTGACGGTGTCGCGCGTGACTTCGCGGATCATGTCGCCACCGCCGAGGAAGGGGCGCATCTCGGCCTGGCGGTCGCGGCGGATGTAGATCCCCCCAGAACCTGAGGGCCCGTATAGCTTGTGCCCGGTGACGGCATAGAAATCGCAGCCGAGGGCTTGCACATCGACGGGCATGTGGACGGCGGCCTGGCTGCCGTCGACAAGGACCGGCACGCCCTTGTCGCGTGCGCCTTTGCAGATCGCGGCGACGTCGACCACGGTGCCCAGCACGTTCGACATGTGGGTGACGGCCACCAGCCGCGTCTTCGGCCCGATGGCGTCGATCACCGCCTGCGGGTCCAGATCACCGTTCGCATCGATATCGACCCATTTCAGCACTACCCCCTGCCGTTCGCGCAGGAAATGCCAGGGGACGATGTTGGCGTGATGCTCCATGACAGAAAGCACGATCTCGTCGCCCGGCTGCAGGCGCGGCGCGGCCCAGGCGTAGGAGACAAGGTTGATCGCCTCGGTCGTTCCGGTGGTGAAGACGATCTCTTCCTCGGATGCGGCATTCAAGAAGCGGGCGAGCTTGCCCCGGGTCGCCTCGTACTTTTCAGTTGCGAGGTTCGACAGGTAGTGCAGGCCGCGGTGGACGTTGGCGTATTCCTCGGAATAGCCCCGGGTGACCGCGTCGATCACCACCTGCGGCTTTTGTGCCGATGCGCCATTGTCTAGGTAAACCAATGGCTTGCCGTTCACTTCTCGCTCAAGGATCGGAAAGTCGGCGCGGATCTTCCGGACGTCATACATCGGGCATCAGGGCCTCCGGCCCGACAAGAAGGATCAGCACCGTTCCAAGGATCAGACCGGCTGCGATGGCGGTCACGACCATCCCGACAAAGACGAGCCCGCGATTGCTGAAGCCATGCAGCTCGGCGATGAAATGGGTCATGAGCCAGAGAAAAAGAACGAAACCGCCCAAGCCGATGATCCCGGCCAGAGAGGGCGCGATGATGCCGGTCACCAGTTGCAGAAGCTGCAGGACCAGCGTCAGGCATTGCAGCCACACGACGATCAGAAGGGCGTCCGCGAAGGAGCCGGTCCCGCCAAAGGCCCGGCCGACGCGGTCCATCAGGACAACCGACAGCGCCAGGAATCCCCATTGCACAAGCGCCGCGCGGAACGGGCTGGCCAGCATCAGGGCGCTGATCGGGTCCAATTCCTGCGGGCTGAGCCGGATCTGCAGGCTGGCGAGCAAGGCCGAAAGCACGGCCACAAGGATCAGCCCCGCTGTTCGTGCGGGCGTGGGCACGCCTTCGGCCAGCAGCGTCCGGGTGGCCTGACGTGGGTCCTGCAAGGTCAGTTTCGCCAGCGCGATCAAGCGGTCGGTCAGGGTCATCCGCGTTCCGCCTCGTGCAGGAGCGTGGCCCAGAGCCACAGGAAAGCAACGCCAACCACCAGCGTCATCGCCGACAGGGCCGGACCCGGCCCGATCATCCCCGAGACGAGGCCTTGCAGCAGCATCAGCGGACCGATTGCCGCGAGGGCCCAGAACAGCGCAATCCGCGCGCCATACCAAGTCCCCTGCCCGCCCATCGCGCGCGCCACCAGACGGCTGCCAGCGGCAAGACCGTACCAGAGCGGGATCGTTGCCAGAACTGCGAAGGCCCGGGCCAGAATGCGCGGGGCTGCCGAAGGTTCCTGCGCCAGAAATGCTTCACGCGCGGCGGCAGGCCATTGGCCGATGAAGGCAAGGACCAGAAAGACCAACAGGAGCGTGAAGGCAAAGGCTTCCGACCGCCCGCGCGCAAGATGCTGGCGCAGGATGGCGCGGGGACGCCGCCAGGTGGCGACGAGGTCGGTCGAGACTGTCATCCCTTCGTCCCATGCCGGGCCAGCCAGCGTTCCAGCCGGGCGCGGATGTCTTCGGCAATGCCTTCGTCGGAAATCTCCTCAATCGCCTCGGCGAGGAATGCCAGCACCAGAAGCGCCTGCGCCGTCCGACGCGGGACGCCGCGCGATTGCAGGTAGAAAAGGGCCGTATCGTCGATGGCCCCAGAGGTGGAGCCATGGCTGCATTTCACGTCGTCGGCGTAGATCTCCAGCTCGGGCTTGGCAAGGAACTGGCTGTCCTCGTCCAGAAGAAGCGACTGGCTGATCTGGTAGCCGTCGGTCTTCTGCGCGCCGGGCTTGACCAGGATCTTGCCCTGAAAAACGCCCGTCGCGCCGTTCATCAGCACTTTCTTGAACACCTGACGGCTTTCGCAGGCCACGCCGGCATGGGTGACGAAAACGGTATCGTCATGGTGGAACTCGCCGTCACCGACGGCGGCCCCCGCGACATGGGCGCGGCCCTCGTCGCCGGTCAGTTCGATCACCACCTCGTTCCGGGTCAGCCTGCCATTCGCGGTCAGCGTGAAGGACCGCATTTCGGACCGCGCGCCAAGCCGGGCGAAGACATGGGTCACGGCGCGGCGCTCATGGTCGCGGCCCTGCAGGCGGATGTGGTGAAAGCTTGCGTCGTCGGCGACGTCGATCTCGATGACCTTGTTCAAGCGGGCGGCAGCGGGGCCGTTCTCCAGCAGGGTCAGTTCCGCCCCTGGCTCCAGCTTCACGCAGTGATGCAGGATCGCGTCCGAAGTCTCTGATTCATGGACATAAACCAGAGATACCGGCTTTGCCGCCTTGCCCGTAACATGGATCAGGATACCGTCGGTGGCATAGGCCGAGTTCAGCGCCGCAAAGGGTCGCGCGACCGGAGATTGGCCGCGGGATTCCAGAACGCCATAGGTGCCTTGCGCCCAGTGGATATCGGTATCCCCGACCTGGGCCAGACGCTCGATATGGACGCCCGACAGGGTCAGATCGTCCGAGGCCGCCGGGTCGAAGACGCCATCGACAAAGACGATCTTGAGGCGATCCATGTCCTCAAAAGGTGGCGCCTCGTCTTTCGGGTGAAACACCTGGGCGGCGGGCGCGGCAGGGGCATTCAGGCTGGCCGGATCGGTGTAGCGCCAGTACTCGTCGCGCCGTCCGGGCAGTCCCATGGCCGACAGGCGCGCCTGCGCGTCAAGCCGCGCCGCCCGCAGCCAGCCCTTTCCGGCCGGCAGGGACAAAGGGCCAAGCCGCGCGGCAAGCGCGTCTTCCTGAAGCTTCGGCAGTGCCATCAGCCCACCTCGCTCAGGATGTCGGCATAGCCGTTGTTCTCGACCTCAAGCGCCAGTTCCGGGCCGCCGGTCTTGATGATCCGACCCGCCGCCATGATGTGCACGACGTCCGGTTTGATATGGTCCAGAAGTCGCTGGTAGTGGGTGATCACAAGGAACGACCGACCCGCGCTGCGCAGCGCGTTCACGCCATCGGCAACCAGCTTCATCGCGTCGACGTCCAAGCCGGAGTCGGTTTCATCCAGGATGCACATGCGGGGCTCCAGCATGGCCATCTGCAGGATTTCGTTGCGCTTTTTCTCGCCGCCGGAGAAGCCCACGTTGACCGGACGCTTCAGCATCTCGGCGTCGATCTTCAGGGTCTTGGCCTTCTCGCGGACCACCTTCAGAAAGTCCCCGGCGCTCAACTCGTCCTCGCCGCGCGCCTTGCGCTGTGCGTTCACCGCGGTGCGCAGGAAGGTCATGTTGCCGACGCCGGGAATTTCCACCGGATACTGGAACGCCAGGAACAGGCCTGCCGCCGCACGTTCCTCGGGTTCCATTTCCAGCAATTCCTTGCCTTCAAGCGTGGCCGAGCCTTCGGTCACCTCATAGCCGTCACGGCCCGACAGGACATAGGACAACGTCGACTTGCCCGACCCGTTCGGCCCCATGATGGCATGCACCTCGCCCGCGCCGATCTTCAGATCGACCCCGCGCAGTATCACCTTGTCTTCTTCCTGAAGTTTGACGTGCAGGTTCTTGATTTCCAGCATTTTTCTATCCTGTGACATCAGCGCGGATCGGTGAACCAGCCGACGGCCTGAGTGACCATGTCGGGCGGGATCGCGCCGGGGGTGACGGTAAAGCGGGCCATGCGGCCGACTGTTTCTTCCTTTTGGGCCAGGCGCTCGACGCCGTGGTAATAGCCCCGCTTGGCGTAATCGTCGAAGAGGACGGTGACCGGCTTCGTAGCGCGCATGACCACCGCCGCAAGGCAGGCGGCGCGAAAGCGCCCATCGACCAGCACGAGGTCCGGGTGCTCGAAATCCGGCCGGTCCCAGACCGACAGGGCATAGCCGTGGAACTTGCGGAACTCGCGCGGCTTCATCGGCACGCCCCAGGGGCCGGTCGGGCCGACATCGGCCCAGTGGACATGTGCCTTGTCCGACAGCGACGCCACATGATGCGCCATGCGTTCTGCCCAGTCCTGGTCGCTTTCGACGCTGAACACCGTCTTGCCCAGCTTTGCCGCCAGCACGGTCGAACCGCCGCTGCCATATTCGAGGATCGTTTCGGCCGCCTCATAGTAGCGCACCAGAAAGCGGCGTTCCTTCGGCGCGAAGGTCAGCTCGAAACTTGGCGCTTCGGTCTCGGTTTCCATCTGTGCATCCATTCCGCGCATCACCTTCGTTTCGGGCGCCAGAAACCCTTCGTCCAGCGGCTCGATCACCCCAGCTTCGCTTTCGGTCAATGCTGTGGCCACCAGCGCGTTGACCCGCGCCTTCGCCTCGGCCACGCCCGGAAGCGCCATCAGCCGGTCGATTTCCGCCGTCACCGCAGCTTCCCAGTACAGGATCGAGCGGTCTTCGGCCTCGTTGCGGTCGAAGCGGTCGAAATAGGCGGGCGTATGCCGGACGTTCGGGCGGCGCGGCCCGGTCGAGACCATGCCCCGGCCCCGCGTCGCCTTCAGGCGGAAATGGTCCGGCGTGCGGACCGAATAGTGGTTGATCTGCGCGAGATCCCAGCCGAATTCGCGCCGGGATGCCAGGTTGGTGCGGCCCGTGTAGGGCTGCCGGTCCAGCCAGGGCGCCGTGCGCGGGTTCTGGGGGTCAAGAGGCTTGCCGTTGCCACCAAGACAGTCGCTTGCGGTGACCGCTACACCCTCCGCCAGCCGGGGCAGCCCGGCAGAGTTGGTCGCAAAGGCCGCGAACCTGTCGCCCGCGCGGAACATCGGCTTCGTTTCCAGATTGGCAATAAAGCCCAGCTTTGAGGCCCCGGTGAAATCATCCGACACATGGCGGCCGGGAAAGCTGTCATTGCCGCCAGACCCGAAGAGCCGCCAGTTCAGCATCAGCGCCTCGGCCCCACCAAGGGCCGCGATCAAGGCCTGCACCGTCCGGTCGCCCACGTGAACGTTCAGGAATTCATCCGCATCCAGCCAGAGATACCAGGTACCAGCCTGATAGCCGACCTGTTCTTCAAAGGCCTGCACGGCGGCATCCTGCGGCGCAACCCCGTATCCCGGCGTCGTGCGCAGGAAGGTGATCTCACCCGCCCCGGCCAAGGCCGTCAGCAGTTCGTCGGACCCGTCTGTTGAACCATTGGAGACAATAACCACCCGGTCCACCCCGATCACCCGGTGGTAGGCTAGCCATTCCAGCACGAAGGGCCCCTCGTTGCGCATGGCCGAGACCAGAACGACCTCGGGCCGTTCCGCTTCGGGTTTCAGCTGTACACGCGTCTGGGCCATGGAGAGGTCAGCCGACCGAGCCTTCCAGGCTGATCGCGACGAGGCTTTGAGCCTCCATCGCGAATTCCATCGGCAGGGCCTGCAGGACCTCCTTGCAGAAGCCGTTGACCACCAGGGCGACGGCCTCTTCCTCGTCCATCCCGCGCGAGCGGCAGTAGAAGAGCTGGTCGTCGTCCACCTTGGAGGTGGTCGCCTCATGCTCGACCCGCGAGGAATTGTTGCGCACTTCGATATAAGGCACGGTGTGCGCCCCGCATTTGTCGCCAATCAAGAGACTGTCGCACTGGGTGTAGTTGCGGCTGTCCTTGGCCTTGGGGTGCATCGACACCAGCCCCCGGTAGGTGTTCTGCGCCCGACCCGCCGAAATCCCCTTCGACACGATCCGCGACTTCGTCCGCTTGCCGAGGTGGATCATCTTGGTCCCGGTATCGGCCTGCTGGGCGTTGTTGGCGATGGCGATCGAGTAGAACTCGCCCTGGGAATCATCGCCGCGCAGGATGCAGGAGGGATACTTCCAGGTGATCGCCGAGCCGGTTTCGACTTGCGTCCACATCACCTTGGCCCGGTCGCCCCGGCAATCGGCGCGTTTGGTGACAAAGTTGTAGATGCCGCCGACCCCGTTCTCGTCGCCCGGATACCAGTTCTGGACGGTGGAATATTTCACCTCGGCGTCCTTCAGGATCACGATCTCGACCACGGCCGCGTGCAACTGGTTGGTGTCACGCTTGGGCGCCGTGCAGCCTTCCAGATAGCTGACATAGGCGCCCTCGTCGCAGACGATGAGGGTGCGTTCGAACTGGCCGGTGTTTTCGGCGTTGATGCGGAAATAGGTCGACAGCTCCATCGGGCAGCGGGTGCCCTTGGGGATGTAGACGAAGGAGCCGTCACTGAAGACCGCAGAATTCAGCGTCGCAAAGAAGTTGTCGGTCGGCGGCACGACGCTGCCCAGATACTGCTTTACCAGCTCGGGGTGTTCGCGCACGGCCTCGGAGATCGAGCAGAAGATCACGCCGGCCTTGGCCAGCTCGGCCTTGAAGGTCGTACCCACCGAAACGCTATCGAACACGGCATCCACCGCAACTTGCCGCGGCTCGGCCTCACTTTCAACTCCCGCCAGAAGCATCTGCTCCTTCAGCGGAATCCCAAGCTTGGCATAGGTCGCCAAAAGCTTCGGGTCGACCTCGTCCAAGGATTTCGGCTTCTTCGCCATGCTCTTCGGCGTCGCGTAATAGAACTGGTCCTGATAGTCGATTTCCGGGTAGTTCAGCATCGCCCAGTGGGGCTCTTCCATCTTGACCCAACGCCGGTAGGCGGCCAGACGCCAGTCCAGCAGCCACTCCGGTTCACCGTTCTTCTGAGAAATCAGACGGACGATGTCCTCGTTCAGCCCCTTCGGGGCGTAGTCCATCTCGATGTCGGTTTCCCAGCCGTACTTGTACTTGCCCGCCATCGCCTGGACGGTCTCGATCGTCTCGCGGTCCACGCCTTCGCGCACCTCGGTTCCGTCGACAGTTTCCAACAGGGCGGTCATCGGCGTTTCCTTTCAGGCAGCCCGCGCGCGGGCCTTGGCATAGGCCGTGGTCCACACAGTCGCGAACCGCAGCACGTCGTCTTTCGTCACCCCCGGGCCGATCGAGACCCGGATCGCCTGCCCTGCAAGGGCGTCGTCAAAGCCCATCGCGGTCAGCACGCGGCTTGGGCGCACCTTGCCGCTGGAACAGGCCGAGCCCGCCGAGACAGCGAACCCCGCAAGGTCCATTGCCATCACCTGAGTCTCGCCTTTCCAGCCCGGCGCGATCAGGCACAACGTGTTCGGCAGCCGAGGCAAACCATTCCCGACGGAAATAGTTTCTTTTGCCGACGCGGACAACTCTGATTCTAGAATATTTCTAAGTTCGGCCACTTCGTCCCAGACCCCGGCGGCCAGATCGCGCGCGGCGGCCTCGGCGGCGGCCCCGAATCCGGCAATGCCGATCAGGTTCTCGGTCCCGGCCCGGCGGCCCATTTCCTGCCCGCCGCCCAGCGACAGCGCGCTGATGTCGAGGCCCGAGCGGACAATCAGCGCCCCCACTCCCTTCGGCCCCCCAAACTTGTGGGCCGAGACGATCGCCATGTCGGCCCCCGACCAGGCGAAAGAGAAAGGCACCTTGCCCACCGCCTGCACGATATCGAGGAGAAGCCAGTCGAGCTTGCGGTTGCCGTGCAGCCACCCGCCCGCGGGCCCGGCCTGCGGTTCCGCGATCACGCCGGTTTCGTTGTTGGCCAGACCCCAGGCGAGGGTATGGCCACTTTCGGCCGTGCCCCCAGAGCGGAAATGCGCCCAAAGGCAGTCATGTGCGGTAGGATCGACAAGCACGTCATGGCCTGCAGGCACACGCGACAAAACCATCGCCGCTTCGGTGGCACCACTGGTGAAGATGACCTCATCGGGCTTGCAGCCGACCGCCGCTGCCACTTGCGCCCGCGACCTCTCGACCAGCGCCTTTGCTGCCCGCCCCTCGGCATGGACCGACGAGGGGTTTCCAACCACCTCCATCGCCGCGGCCATCGCCGCCTTCGCCTCGGGGCGAAGGGGCGCGGTCGCGTTCCAGTCGAGGTAGGTACGGCTCATTCCTCATCCACCACGCGGAAAAGGTGCGGCACGGCGGGACAGGGCGTGAGGTCGTTCTTCACCACGTCCGAGAGCCGGACCTGATGCAGGAAGACATAGACGTTGGCCGACAGGCTTTCCCACAGCCGGTTGGTCAGCGACTGTGCGCGCGAGCCCGAGACTGCGCCCGAGGCCCCCGCCCCGGTGTGCATGGCATCGACGGTCTCCTCAACCGCCTCCATCACTTCGCTGATCCGGATGTCGACGGGCGCGCGGGCCAGTTTGTAGCCGCCGCCCGGGCCGCGCACGGCCTCGACCAGACCGGCGCGACGGAGCTTGACGAAAAGCTGCTCCAGATAGGGCAGGCTGATGTCCTGACGGCGCGAAATCTCGGCCAGCGACACCAGATCGTCGCCTTTCGCCATCGCCAGATCGGCCAACGCGACCATCGCATAGCGTCCTTTGGTCGAAAGTTTCATCCCTGCCCCCACCCCGCCGACGGCGCGCAACCGCATTGACGCCACGCGCGCCGCGCATTACCTCAGTCAAGCCCCGAAAAGTCGGCCCCTGCCCAGCTTGGGCCCGCTTTAGAACGGTTCTAGTTTATCCGAGCGAAAGCGTCAAGAAATCGCACGCTCCCGCATGAGAAGAGTGCAATGCCCGAGGTTATCTTTGCCGGCCCCGATGGACGCCTTGAGGGCCGCTACCATCCGCAGAAGGACCGCGACGCGCCGATCGCCATCGTGCTGCACCCGCACCCGGCCTACGGCGGGACGATGAACAACAAGGTCGTCTACAACCTGCATTACGCTTTCTACAATCTGGGCTTCACCGTCCTGCGCTTCAACTTCCGCGGCGTGGGGCGCAGCCAGGGCGAGTATGACCAGGGGATCGGGGAACTCAGCGACGCCGCCTCGGCGCTGGATTACCTGCAGGCGATGAACCAGAACTCCAAGCAGTGCTGGGTCGCGGGCTTTTCCTTCGGCGCCTGGATCGGCATGCAGCTTCTGATGCGGCGGCCCGAGATCACCGGCTTCGTCTCGGTCGCCCCGCCCGCCAACCTTTACGACTTCAGCTTCCTCGCGCCCTGCCCCTCTTCGGGCCTGATCATCAACGGCACCGCCGACAAGGTGGCCCCGCCGAAGGACACCAAGAGCCTCGTCAACAAGTTGCACGAGCAGAAGGGCATCACGATCACCCATACCGAGATCGAGGGCGCGGACCATTTCTTCAAGGACGAAGAGGCGCATATGCAACCCATGATCCAGACGGTCAGCGATTACGTCCGCCGCCGGATGACCGAGGCCACGCGGTAATGTCGGCGCTGCAACTGATGGCCGACAAGCTGGCCGATGACGTCCTTGCCGCCGAGGCCGAACTGGGCGACGACCGGTTCTACGAAAAGGTCAGCGAGATCCTGATGGCGGCCTCGCCGACCTTTCAGGAAGCCTA
>JBKDYO010000060.1:0-4097 GCA_046305855.1 Paracoccaceae bacterium | reverse complement strand
AGTGCCTCGCCATGACGGGCGGCGGCAGCGATGATGCGGTCGAAGGCGACTTCGGCATGCTCGCGGAACCGTTCGTGGTCGGGGCCTTCGAACAGCAGGCCGAAGATCGGGCAGGCATCGGCGCTGTTCAGAATGTCGAAGAGCTTGGCCATCTTGTAGCAAAAGGTCGTGATCCCATGCCGCCAGTCAGGGGCGGCGCGAAAGCTGTCGTCGATCACCCGGACGATCTCGGAGGCCGTCCAGTCGGCGGCGGCGCAGGCGAGGTCGGCCTTGCCGTCGGGGAAGTGGTGGTAGAGCGAGCCTTTCGGCACTCCGGCCTCGGACAGGACCTCGGCCAATCCGGTGCCATCATAGCCGCGCTGCCGGAAGAGCCGGGTGGCGGCGAAGACAAGGCGGTCACGCGTCGAGGGTTCTTCGGTCATGCGGGTCAACATAGGCGGACAGGCGACGCAAGAGAAGACTAGACCGATTGGTCTAGTCGTGCTACTAGACCAATCGGTCTAATCCATGCGGAGGCTATGATGCTGGATGCGGCGATAACAGTGCGCGGGGTCGAAAGCGAAGAGCTGGACATCCGCAGCGATGGTGCCCTGTTGCGGGGCCAGATCTTTCGGCCAAAAGGCGCGCCCCGGGTGGCGGTCGTTTTGCATGGCGCGACGGGGGCCCCGGCAAGGTTCTACCGCGCCTTTGCCGAATGGGCGGCGACCGAGCGGGACCTTGCGGTGCTGACCTACGACTACCGCGATTTCGGGGCGTCGCTGCGGCGCCCGATGCGTGGATCAAAGGCCACGCTGGCCGACTGGGGCCGCCATGATCAGGCGGCGGCACTGGCGACGCTGGCACGGATGTATCCCGACACGCCGCTTTGGGTCGTTGGACATTCGGTCG
Source organism: Paracoccaceae bacterium (assembly GCA_046305855.1). Taxonomy (GTDB): domain Bacteria; phylum Pseudomonadota; class Alphaproteobacteria; order Rhodobacterales; family Rhodobacteraceae; genus Tabrizicola. The sequence continues at coordinate 3,209 of JBKDYO010000060.1, read as the reverse complement.
GCGGGCTTTGGCTTGGCTGGCACGAGGCGATGAACCGGGTCACGCGGTCGATCACGATTGGCGCGGGGCTGACGCATGTGACGGATCACCCGCTCCGCTATCGCTGGAAGGCGCGGACCTTCTGGTCGCCGCCCGTGCGGCTGGCGGCGCAGGTGGCAGGTTACCTGCCGGGCCGGATGGTGGGTCTAGGGGCCGATCTCCCGCGTGGGGTCTACGAGGACTGGCGGCGCTGGTGCCTGACGCGAGGCTGGCATCTGTCCGACGTGGGCCGGACCCTGCCCTTGCCCGATCCGAACCGGGTGACGGGAAGCGTGCGGATGATTGCCGTGGCGGATGACGATCTCGTGCCCCCGGAGGCGGTCTGGCGGGCGCGGGCGCTGTACCCCGAGGCGATGAAAGAGCAGCTTGTCCTGCGACCAGCGGATTTCGGGCTGGAAAGCATTGGCCACATTCCGCCGTTCCAGCGTCGCAACGCCGTGCTGTGGCCGGCGATGCTGGACTGACGGTTCAACGCCCTGATTAGGGTCTTGCGGGGCAACCTGCCCCGCCAGACTTGGGACGAGCCCTACCGCTTGTCACCGTCGTAGCGCGACTTCACGGCCAGGCTTTTCTTGATCTGCTTGCCGAACCGACGCGCGCGGTCGCGCGCCTCGGCCGGGGTTTCGCTGTTGAAGCGGTCCTCGCGCTTCAGCTTGTCCCAGCGGTTCAGCCGCGCTTCGTCCAGATCGCCGTCGGCTATCGCTTGCCGCACGGCGCAGCCCGGCTCGGTCTGATGCGTGCAGTCGCGGAACCGGCAGAGGCCAACCAGATCGGTCACATCCTGAAACACCGCGTCGATCCCGATGGAGGCATCCACCAGGCTGAGCGAGCGCATGCCCGGCGTGTCGATCAGCCAGCCGCCGGCCGCGAGCGCATGCATCGAGCGGATCGTCGTGGTATGCCGCCCCCGCGCATCGCTTTCGCGGATCGGCCCGGTTGCGCCCTGTAGTCCGGTCAGTGAGTTGGTCAGCGTCGTCTTTCCGACCCCCGATGAGCCGAGGAGCGCCACCGTCTGCCCCTCACGGCACCAGTCGGCGAGGGTCATGGCCACCCCTGGATCACGGGCGTCCAGTGTCAGGACGGTCAAGCTGCGCTGCAGGCGGGCGGCCCGGTTTCGATAGTCGTCGGCCTCGGCGCTGGTATCGGCCTTGGTCAACAGGATGACCGGCTCGGTTCCGGCTTCGGCAGAGAGCGCCAGATACCGCTCCAGCCGCGCCGGGTTGAAGTCGGCGTTGCAGGACGTGACGATGAAGAGCGTGTCGACGTTCGCCGCGATCAGTTGCGCGACATTGCCGGTTCCCGCGGCGCGGCGGCTGAGCAGGGTCTTGCGGTCGAGAAGACGGCAGATACGTTCCCCATCCGACAGGACCCAGTCGCCGATTGCCAGGTCATCGGCACTTATCGCCCCGGTGAAGGGCAGGGTCACGGGGCCGTCCGCAGACAGGCCGTCGATCCGGGCACGGTGGACGCCTGCGATACGGACGGGGGTCAGGGACAGTTCGGTTTCGTCGAGTTGGGCAAGAAAGGAGTTGTACCAGCCAAGGCTGGAAAGCGTGCGGAGATGTTCCAATGGAAGCGTTCCTTGAAGACGAAAGCGATGCCCGGTGCAGGTCCGACGCGGACGTGCGGGCGGCCAGTTCGGGCTGGAGCGCAATCAGTGAGGCCGCAGCCTCAGCGCACCCCGGCCCGGAGCGATGCAGCGACAGTCATTGGCACCCTCCGTTTCAACAAGGTCCACAAGGTGAGAGGCTGGACAACGACCCAAGCGGGGCTCGTTACGGCTGCTTCCTTCCGGACCTGACCGGGTTGGCGAGGCGCCTGCCCGCGCCAACCTCTCGCGGGTCATATAGGCGGGGGCGGCGGGATTCGCAAGGAACGTCATTCGCCCCGCCCGCAGGCGGTCCCACCGCGCAGTCGCATGACGGGCGTTGCCATCAACGGGGTCGTGGTCCAGTCTTGCCGTGACATCACGGGGGGAGGTCCGACATGACAAGACTGCAGCGCATGGACTGGCCGGACAACGGCACCCCCGACCTGCCCCCCGCCTTTTCGCTGCCCGAGGCCGAGGCGCGCCTGCTTGCCGTCCGGGCGGCGATGGCGCGGGAGGGCTATGCGGCGCTGGTCATCTATGGCGACCGCGAGCATGCGGCGAACCTGCACTGGCTGACCGGCTTCGATCCCCGCTTCGAAGAGGCGGTGCTGGTCGTGACCGAAGGCGATGCCCTTCTGATTGCCGGGAACGAATGTCTGGCCTACACGGTCGTCTCGCCGCTCGTCGCCAGCGGAATGGTGCGGACCGGGCTTTGTGCGTCCTTGTCCCTGCCCAGCCAGCCCAGAGAGTCGCGGCGGTTGTGGGAGTGGCTGAACGGTATCATCCCGGCCGCGTCCAAGGTGGGCGCAGTGGGCTGGAAGTGGTACGAGGCCGAGGAACTGCCACCGGGCGCGGACCCAAGGCTGGCGCTGGATATCCCGGCCTTCCTGGCCGATCCGCTGCGCGACAGGGCGGCACGGGTCGAGAATGCGACTGCACTTTTCATGCATCCCGGCCACGGTCTTCGGGCCCAGACAAGCATCGACGACATTGCCCGCTTGGAATTTTCGAACCACATGGCCGCCTCGGCGCTGCGTCGGATGGTCTTTGCCTTCCAGGAAGGGATGACGGATTTCGCGGCGTTCGAGGCGGCGCGGATCGGGGGCTTGCCGCTCGGCTGCCATCCGACCTTCGCCATGGGAGAGACCCCGGGCCTGTCGGGGCCGATTGGCGACCGGATCGTCAAGGGGCGGCCGGCAAGCTTCAACGTCGCGCATTGGGGGTCGAACATTTGCAGGGCGGGCTGGATGGCCCGGGGGGCGGGGGACCTTCCGGCCAGTGCGGCGGGATATCTCGAAGAGTTCGTCTTCCCCTACACCCGGGCGATGTCGGACTGGTGCGGCATGATGCGGCCCGGAGTGCCGGGCGGGACCGTCTGGGCGATGATCCACGACCGTCTGCCGCCCGAGTTCGGCATCACCCTGAACCCCGGGCATCTGATCGGGCTGGATGAATGGATGTCCTCGCCGATCATGCCCGGGTCGGACATTCCGCTTGCCTCGGGCATGGCGATGCAGATGGACGTGATTCCGGCACATCCCGGCTGGGGCTCGACCCGGATGGAAGATGGCTACTTGAT
>JBKDYO010000059.1:0-28112 GCA_046305855.1 Paracoccaceae bacterium | reverse complement strand
GATGAAACGCGACGCCCGCCTTTACGATATCGTCCAGGCCCTGCGCGACGGCCGGTTGCATACGGCGGGCGAACTTGCCCGATCCTTGGGCGTTTCGACCCGCACCATCTGGCGCGACATGGAGATGCTGGCGGCCAGCGGACTGCCGGTGACGGGCGAGCGAGGTCTTGGCTATATCCTGCGTTCGCCCCTGATGCTGCCGCCGACGATGCTGACCCCGGACGAGCTTGAGGCGCTGGTCGAGGGGTTGCGGCATGTGGGCCAGGAGGGGAACCCGCGGGCCAAGGCGGCACGGAGCCTTCTCTACAAGGTGGTGACCTTGCTGCCGCAGTCGGGGATCGAGCCGGAAGATTGATTGCTGACAGGGTGTTGTCAGTTGGCCTCTGCCACAAGGCCCGCATCACATCTGAAGGAGTTTAGTGATGCAATCGATCGAACTCGTGACCTTCCGCCTGAACCCCGGCACGGACCGGGCGGTTTTCCTTGCAAACGCGCGTCGGACCGAAGCGGTGATCCGCCGCCAGCCGGGTTTTCAGGCGCGGATGCTGACCGAGGGCGAGGACGGCACCTGGTCCGATATCGTGACCTGGGCCAGCCATGCCGACGCGATGGCGGCCGCAGCGGCGGTGATGTCGGACCCCGATTTCGCCCCCTTCGGCGCCATGATCGACGGGCCGACGGTGCAGATGTCGCATTCCGCGCTTGTCTGGCGGATGGACTGACGCCACCCTTTGCCGATGCGCCGCACTGACCGCCTGTTCGAGCTGATCCAGATCCTGCGTGACGGGCGGCTGCACACCGCCCGCGACATGGCGGACCGGCTGGAGGTCTCGGTGCGGACGCTTTGGCGCGACATGGCCACGCTCATCGCGTCCGGCCTGCCGGTCGAGGGCGAGCGGGGCGTGGGATACATCCTGCGGGAGCCTGTCACCTTGCCGCCGCTGACCTTGACACCGGACGAAGTGCAGGCGCTGACGCTGGGTCTGGCCCTGGTGAGCCGGGGAGCTGACCCTTCGTTGACCCGGGCGGCGGAAAGCCTGCAGGGCAAGGTCGCCGCCGTGCTGCCCGCGCGGCTGCTGGAGGGGATCGGGCAGGACACCTGGGTCTTTCCGGGCGACGAGGCGATGGCCGCCGCCCGCCATCTGCCGGGCCTGCGCCGGGCGATCCGGCTGCGCGAGCGGGTGGTGATCGCCTATGTCGACGACGCCGGCCGCGCAAGCGAGCGCCCGGTCCGCCCGCTTTTGCTGGAGTTCTGGGGCCGGGTCTGGACCCTGGCCAGCTGGTGCGAGACGCGGAACGATTTCCGCAGCTTTCGCGTCGACCGGATCGAAAGCCTGGTGCTTACCGGCGCGACCTTCCCGGACGAGCCGGGCCGCGATCTTGTGACATGGCGCAACCTGCACCCCGGGACCGGGATGCAGGACCGCTGACGCGCGAGGCGTTCAGAGACCAAAGAAATCGATGGTGGCCGCCAGCACCTGCGCGTGAATGGCCGCGCGATCCGCATCCTCGGGGTCGGTGCAGACAGGGTCATCCTGCTCGTCCGCCAGGATCGCAGCCCCTGCCGGTTTGCACAGCGGCAGCATCGAGAAATGTACGGCGGGCGCGATTTCCAGCACCCGGGCATCGGGCAGCAGGGCTGTCAGATTGCTGCCTGCCGCCGTGATATCGGTCGCAGGCAACCGGTCCGCCCCCTGCCCCAGTGACACGAGAAGGATATCGCCCTGCACGCCCGCCATGTCGTCCGCGCCAAGCCCGTAGGGCAGCCCCGGATCGATGGCCACCACGCTTTGGATGCGCGGGTTGGCGTGATCCGCGCCCCAGAGCCCGGCATCCAGCGCCGCGAGATCGGCCCCTGCCTCGGCGATGTCGGCGCAATGCGAGGACCGCGCGGCAAACGCCTCGCAATGCGCGATATACCCGGGCAGGTTGCCCCGGACCCCGATCATCGACAGGGCCGTCCAGCCGCCGTAGGAAAACCCCGCGACATGGACGTCGCTGGCGTCGGCCAGCGGCCCAAGGTCGGGGGAGGCCAGAAGCCAGTCCAGCGCCAGATCCTCGGCTCGGGTCGAGTGCTGCAACCCGGCCTGCATGTCGAAATCGCCAAAGGTGCTGTTGGGGTGGTTCACGGCCACGACGATCGCCCCCTTTTCGGCCAGCCCTGCGGCCAGCCAGGCCAATGAGCGGTAATGTCCGCCCAGCCCATGCGACATCAGGATCACCGGATAAGAGCCATCGTCCGGTGGCAGGATCGCGCTGTCGCCGGCGGCGACGACGCCCTGCACCTGATCGGCCCGGCCCTTGCCGTCGCCCTGTCCCTGACCGCCCGCGATGGTCTGGATGTGCTGATCCCGGCAGCCTATCTTGGCTATGGCATCGCCCTTTTCCTGCGCCTTCGGCAAGGCCCCCTGACCCGGGCCAGCCTTGGCTCGGGCGGGCGGCTTGCGATGCTGTGGTCGGCGATTGCGCTTGGCCTCATCTTCTCGGCGCTCTGCGACATTGCCATTGTCGGCGTGCAGATTGCGGGCCGGGCCGATCTGCAGCCCGTGATCGTCAGCGTGACGGGCAGCCTTGTGCTTCTGGGCCTTGGCGTCCTTGGCATAGCGATGCAGGCCGAGACGGGGAAATCTCCGTCGGACTAGCAGGCGGCGGACGGCCCCTAGCTGACCCCGAAGACAAAGCAGCGATCCCGACGGATCATCAGCCAAAGCACTGTACCGGGCTTGGGCAGGAACACGCCCGGGACCGAAGCCGTCAGCTTGGCGCCTTCGAAGTCCATCGCGAAATCGACCAGGCTTTCGCGGCCAAGATACCGGCTGCGCAGGACCGTGCCGCGCGCAGGCGTGCCGTCCTCGGGGGTCGGATGCGGCCCCTTGCCCGCACGGTCGAAATCGATCCGCAAGTGCTGCGGGCGGATCACGATCTCGACCGCCGCGCCGTCCTTGTGGCCGGGCGTGAGGAAGGCGCCGAAGGGCGTTTCCGTCAGCGCCCCGCGCGAGATGCCCCGGATCACGTTCACGTCGCTGAAGAAGGCGGCTGCTGCCTTGTCCACCGGCGCGTTGTAGACGTTGTAGGGCGCGCCCTTCTGCACGATCCGGCCGCCGCGCATCAGCGCGATCTCGTCGGCCATCCGCATCGCCTCGTCAGGTTCATGCGTGACAAGCAGAACCGCCGTGCCCGCCTCTTTCAAAAGCTCCAGCGTCCGGTCGCGGATGCCGTCGCGCAGCCGATTGTCGAGGCCCGAGAACGGCTCATCCATCAGCATCACGCGCGGGTTCGGCGCCAGCGCCCGGGCCAGCGCCACCCGCTGCTGCTCGCCCCCCGACAGCTGGTGCGGGTGCTTGGGGCCAAAGCCGGTCAGGTCGACCTTCTCCAGAAGCTCACCCACCCGCCGTGCCTTTTCCGCCCGGTCGATGCGCAGCCCAAAGCCCACGTTTTCGGCCACGGTCAGATGCGGGAAGAGCGCGAAGTCCTGGAACATCAGCCCGACCGACCGCACTTCGGGCGGCACATGCACCCCGGGGCCCGCAACAAGCTGGCCGTCAAGCCGGACCTCGCCCGAAGCCGCGCGTTCGACCCCGGCGATCATCCGCAGCGTCGTCGACTTGCCGCAGCCCGAGGGGCCGAGAAGACAGGTCACCTGCCCAGCCGCGACCGCGAGGGACACGTCATCCACCACCTTCCGCCCGCCGAAGGACCGGCCGAGATGGGTGACCTCAAGACGAAGGGGGGGGCTCTCGGGCATGAAACTCAAGGAAATCCGTCAGGCTTTCCCCTAGCAGCGCAGACACGAGCGGGCAAGACCGGCCAGGTGAGTCGCTGCAGCTGCACTTGGGACTGCGCGGCATCAAAGCTGGGGCGGCTTTCACCATTGATGCAAGGCGCGGTTCAATCAGGGGCCTTTCGGGACGGAAATTTGACGGAACCTTCAGGCGGTGCTTGCCTAGCGGGATTGGTTAACCGTCAGGTGTGAATATGCTGTCCCGCCCGCTTGCGCTCGTTGCTGCCATTGCCATTCTGGCGAGCCTGTTCCTTCCCTGGTTCTCGTCGCCGTTCGGGATGAACGTCGCCCCTTGGACCGTGCTGCGCGACCTTGACGCAGAATCTGCGCAGACGCTTCTGAAGGATGCCCGGCCCGAAGCGATTGCCTATGGCTGCTCGTTCGTCCTGGCAGCGCTTTTCATCGTTTTCGCGCTGATGGGGCGCGAGTCGCGCCTTCTGGCGTTCCTCACCGGCCTGGTGCCAGTATCGCTGGTCGCCTGGGCGCTGGTTTCGCTGGTGATGTGGTCCGATGCGGCAGCGCTGTCGTTCTCGGGCGCCGAAGTGTCCGAGCTTGCAGAGCGGGTCCTTGGGGCCGGGGCCTGGACCTGGGTACTGGGCGCCAGCACCTTGGCGACACTTGGCCTGATCGATCCGGGTCGGCGGCGCAAGCCCTTCTATGCCTGAGCCTAGAGCGTGGTGTTGGTGGCCCCGCCATCCAAGAGCACGTTCTGCCCGATGATGAAGCCCGCGTGCTGCGAACACAGAAACGCGCAGGCCGCGCCGAATTCGCTCGCGGTGCCGTAACGCCCGGCTGGGATCGTCGCGGACCGCTCGGCGATGGCCTCCTCCATGCTGATCCCGCGGGCCTTGGTCACGCCCATGTCCAGCGCAATGGCGCGGTCGGTGGCATGGATGCCGGGCAGAAGGTTGTTGATCGCAACCCCCTTCCCCGCCACTTGCCTTGCAGTGCCCGCGACAAAGCCGGTCAGCCCGGCACGCGCCGAGTTCGACAGGCCAAGGACCGCGACCGGGGCCTTGACCGAGACCGAGGTGATGTTAACCACCCGCCCCCAGCCCTGTGCCATCATTCCCGGCAGGACCGCCTGCATCAGCGCGATCGGCGTCAGCATGTTGGCGTCGAGCGCCTTGATGAAATCCTCGCGCCCCCAGTCGGACCACATCCCCGGCGGCGGACCCCCGGCGTTGGTGACCAGAATGTCGAACGGTCCCTGCGCCAGCACGGCCGCGCGGCCCGCTTCGGTGGTGATGTCGCCCGCAACCGTCACCACGCGGACCTGAAACCGCTTGCGGATATGCTCGGCCGTGGCCTCCAGTGCCTCAGCCCCGCGGGCGTTCAGCACCAGATCGACGCCAGCCTCGGCCAAGGCTTCGGCACAGCCCCGGCCAAGCCCCTTGGACGAGGCGCAGACCAGCGCCCGTTTTCCCCTGATCCCAAGATCCATCGACCATCCCCCCTGCTTTGGCCAAACCCTAACAGGCAGGGGCGTCACGGCAAGTCCAGTGGTTCAGCCGCCGTAGAAGAACTCTTCCCGGACAATCTTGCCGTCCTTGACGTGGTAGATCGCGACTTCCCTTTCCTTGTGCCGCTCACCGCTGGTCTTGTTTTCGGTGTCCATGCCGAAGATCACCGCAAAGCGATCATCGCCGTGCAGGTAGGGACCTTCGACCGTCAGGCCATGCACGATGAAGTTTGCTTCCCACCAGTCATGCTTGCCATGGATGCCCGCAAGACCCGTCGTCGTGGCCCCGCCGCCCATATCCATCGCTTCGACCGACACGGCGTCAGGGGCATAAAGCTTGTCGAGGTTCGCCCGTGTCCGATCTTCCCGGCAACCGGCGACAAGTTCGGTCGCAATCTCTTGCAAGGTCATTTGTTCCTCCAATGTTTGCTATATTTTCGCCTTATGTTCTCATCATGCTCCGGATTTTCGGGCTTTTCAATCGTCATTTTGCCCATCAGGGCTAACTGCGAAACCGCTGCCAGTTCAGGTCGGCAAAACACGGGCCCTGCGTGGCTTCGGTGAATTTGATCCCGTTGTGCCCGCCGTTCCATTCCAGAATGTGGACCCGTTCCTCGCGGTCCACGGTCATGTCCCAGCCGATGCAGCGCACGTAGGGCATACGGGCATGGCAGCGCAGTGCGACAGCGACGCATTCATGGAAATTCGGGACGGAATGCCCGGCAAAGGGCAGATCCGACTGCGGATGGCGGTCGATGCGCAGATAGCTTGGCAGATACCCGGTCGCAGCAAGCTCGCCCGTGGACAAATCGACCACGGCATTGACCTCGTCCGCCGACAGAAGAAAGTCGCTGCGGCCCTGACCGAACCGCAGATAGCAGCCCCGCAGGCTGACCTGCCCCGCTTCGTCCGCAGCCGTCGTCAGGCGCAGGGTCGCCACGGCCGGACAGTTGCCCAGCCGCTCGAACAACTCGTGCTGGCGGACAAAGGGCTGGAAAATGCCAGAGCCAAGTTTGCGAACCTGCGCCGGATCGAACCCGGCGCGATCAAGGACCTGGACCCCAACCCCGGATTGTGACGCATCGCTTTTGAAGATGATCCGGTCGCCGCTGGCGAACAGGACATCGACCAGGTCCTTCGCGGCGACTGCCTGCCCGTTCCGGGCGATCACCATGCCGTTGATCTGCGCGGCCACGTCGGGAAACTCCGGGGCGTCGAACAGGGTCACGTTCAGACTGCGCAGGCCGCTCAACTCGCCATATTGGCCAGAGTTGTGCGGCAGCACGCATTCGTCATAGAAATTGTCCGGAATCCAGCCTTCCTTGAACGCGCCCGAGACATGGGCATAGACCTGCATCCAGTGCGAAAACTTCGGATGTCCCAGCACGTCGACCGCATAGGCGTCGCATTGCTTGCGATGGGTCGGGTTCAAGGGACCATAGGCCGCTTCAAGCTTGGCCAGCTTGGCGCGTGCGGCGTTGATGTGGTTACGGCTGTAATGTCGCCGCAACACGGCCTTTCCCACAGTCTTGGCAGCTTGAAAAATCACGTCCATACCTTCAAACGAAGAAAATCTGTCCGGAATGATGTGTGGCCATATCCATCCGTCAACCGCCTTTCACCAGTTCTTTGGGGAAACAGGCGCTGATATGCCGCCCTTGTTGCGGCGAAAGCGCGCTCGGCCTATAGGGGGCGCATGTCGAACCGCGCCCCCCTTCCGCCTGAAATCGCCCGCCGCCGGACCTTTGCGATCATTTCGCACCCCGACGCCGGCAAAACCACGCTGACCGAAAAGTTCCTGCTGTTCGGGGGCGCGATCCAGATGGCGGGTCAGGTCCGCGCCAAGGGGGATGCGCGGCGCACGCGGTCGGACTTCATGAAGCTTGAACAGGAACGGGGCATCTCGGTCTCGGCCTCGGCGATGTCCTTCGACTTCCGCCACTACCGGTTCAATCTGGTCGACACCCCCGGCCACAGCGATTTCTCGGAAGACACCTACCGGACGCTGACCGCCGTCGATGCCGCGATCATGGTGATCGATGGCGCGAAGGGCGTGGAAAGCCAGACGCGGAAACTGTTCGAGGTCTGCCGTCTGCGCGACCTGCCGATCCTGACCTTCTGCAACAAGATGGACCGCGAAAGCCGCGACGTGTTCGAGATCATCGACGAGATCCAGGAAAACCTGGCGATCGACGTGACCCCGGCCTCCTGGCCTATTGGCGTCGGGCGCGATTTCGTCGGGGCCTATGACCTTCTGCACGACAAGCTGGAGATCATGGACCGCGCCGACCGCAACAAGGTAGCGGAAAGCATCAAGATCAGCGGCGTGAACGACCCCAAGCTCGCCGAGCACATTCCGGCTGACCTTCTGGCCAAGTTCCATGAAGAGCTTGAAATGGCGCGGGAACTTCTGCCCACTTTCGACCGCACGGCCTTCCTCAACGGCTCGATGACGCCGATCTGGTTCGGGTCTGCCATCAACTCGTTCGGCGTCAAGGAACTGATGGACGGCATCGGCGAATACGGGCCCGAACCGGAACCCCAGAAGGCCGCCGAACGCCAGGTCGACCCGGGCGAGACGCCGGTGACAGGCTTCGTCTTCAAGGTACAGGCCAACATGGACCCCAAACACCGCGACCGCGTGGCCTTCGTCCGCCTCGCCTCGGGCCATTTCGAACGCGGCATGAAGCTGCATCACGTGCGCTCGAAGAAACCGATGTCGATCACCAACCCGGTCCTGTTCCTCGCCGCAGACCGAGAGCTGGCCGAAGAGGCCTGGGCGGGCGACATCATCGGCATCCCGAACCATGGCCAGCTGCGGATCGGCGACGCACTGACCGAAGGCGAGACGCTGCGTTTCACCGGCATCCCCAGCTTTGCGCCGGAACTTCTGCAATCGATCCGCGCGATGGACCCGATGAAAGCGAAGCACCTGGAAAAGGCCCTGACGCAATTCGCCGAGGAAGGGGCCGCCAAGGTCTTCAAGCCGATGATCGGGTCGGGCTACATCGTCGGTGTCGTAGGTGCCTTGCAGTTCGACGTGCTGGCGAGCCGGATCGAGCAGGAATACTCGCTGCCCGTCCGATTTGAAGGGTCGAACTTCACCTCGGCCCGCTGGATTTCCGGCGACAAGGCCGAGATCGAAAAGCTCGTCAACGTCAACAAGGGCCACATCGCGCATGACAGCGACGGCGACCTCGTGTTCCTGACCCGCCTGCAATGGGACATCGACCGCGTCGTGCGCGACTACCCGGGCGTGAAGCTGACCGCGACCAAGGAAATGATGGTCTGATGACCGGCCCGGGCCCCGATGATGACCCGGACCTGACCTATCCCGGCGCGCCGGACAGCGTGATCGCAGCCTGGCAAAGCCGCCGTGGGCCGGTCCTTTATGGCCGGAACGAAAGCCTGCCGCCTTTGGACGTGGACCTAGTTGCGCTGCGGGCCGAGACGGTTCCGGCAGAGGAGCCCGACGCCCCGCCTCGCCGGTCGCATTACATGCGCAAACTGCTGCAGCTGCGGCAGGAACTGGCCGGAAAGTCCGAACTTGCGGCACTCAACGCCGACCTGATCGTGCATCTGCGCCGCGAAAGCTTTCCGGACCACGCCCCGGCCCTGTTCCGCCGCATCTGGCGCGAAGAGGGTGCGGCGCTGATGGCCGAACTGCCCAGCCGATGGCTGATCTCCTCGATCATCACTTTTGCCGACCATGGCGAGACCGAGGCGCAGCGGCGGCTCGGGCAATCGATCAACATCCTGTTTTCACTGATGAAGCTTTACGAATTCGAGCGACTTTTTTCCGGCACCGCCTCGGATCAGCCGTTCACCGGCGCGCCGCCGAAAGGGTCCGCCCTGCCGATGGGGATGCAGCGGTTCGGGATGGCGGGCGGCGGGCTGGACAAGAACCTGCTGGCACCGATCTGGCAAGAGGCGCTGCAGGAACCCGTCGCGGGCCCGCTGGCCTGCCATTTGCTGGACCGGCTAAACGCCGATCCCCGGACGCTGTTTCGCCGCATCAGCCTGATGCGGGCAGCGCGCCGGGACGAGGACGATCTCTCCGAAGATCAATCCGGCTGAGACCGCCAACCATGGTCCGGCGACTGCTTGGCCAATGTCACCCGCCGCGTCGCCGCAGGGCGCACATCGCAGCCTTCCGCCCCGATCATCAGAAAGTGGTCGCCTTTCGCAAAGCCTTTGCCCATGCGCACGACGGCAAGCTCTCCCGGTTCCATGGTCGGGGTCCGGCCAAGATAGGTCGCGGTCGCATCCTCGACCCGAAAGCGGACGTGGCGGCAGCCCGCGTCCGGTGCGGCGATCAGGATGCCGTAGCTGCGGGTCTCCGAGGCAGAGGTCAGCAGATAGGACGTCCCGCAACCAGACCGGCAGGCCACCGTATCCGCCAGAACCGGCACCGAAAGGGCCAGGAAGAGCCCGGCCAATGGAATGGCCTTTGTCATTATGCACCTGCAAGAAAGGGCTTGAGAAATCGGAATGATCAATGCAGTCAGGGTAACCGATCCGGGGCCATCGGTCCACGCCTACAGTCCCGGACTTGACCCGAAACCCGATTTCCGCTATGCGCCGCAGGCGGCCAAACGGGCCGAGACGCCGGGGCGCCCGGAAACTAGCGTCCCATCACACATGCGGTCCGATACCGCATTTATAGGACGCTAATGACCAAATTTTCCGACCTCGCGCTGGACCCGCGCGTGCTGCAGGCCGTCACTGAAGCCGGCTATGAAACCCCTACTCCGATCCAGGCCCAGGCCATTCCGGAAGCGCTGAAAGGCCGCGACGTGCTGGGCATCGCCCAGACCGGTACTGGCAAGACCGCCAGCTTTACCCTGCCGATGATCACGCTTCTGGGTCAGGGCCGTGCCCGCGCCCGGATGCCGCGCAGCCTTGTGCTTGCGCCCACGCGGGAACTCGCCGCACAGGTGGCCGAGAACTTCGAGATCTATGCCAAGCACACCAAGCTGACGAAGGCACTTCTCATCGGTGGCGTGGCGTTCGGCGAACAGGACAAGCTGATCGACCGTGGCGTCGACGTGCTAATCGCCACCCCCGGCCGCCTTCTGGACCATTTCGAGCGCGGCAAGCTCTTGCTGACCGGCGTGCAGATCATGGTCGTCGACGAGGCGGACCGGATGCTCGACATGGGCTTCATCCCGGATATCGAGCGGATCTTCCAGCTGACCCCCTTCACCCGCCAGACCATGTTCTACAGCGCCACGATGGCGCCCGAGATCGAGCGGATCACCAGTACCTTCCTGACCAACCCCGCCAAGATCGAGGTTGCGCGCCAGGCGACCGCTTCGCTGACGATCACCCAGTCCCTCATCGAGGTGAAGCCGATCCGCAAGGACCGCAACTTTGGCGACAAGCGCGCCGTGCTGCGCGCGCTGATCCGCGCCGAGGGTGAGGCTTGCACCAACGCGATCATCTTCTGCAACCGCAAGATGGACGTGGACGTGGTGGCGAAGTCGCTGAAATCGCACGGTTTCAACGCAGCGCCGATTCACGGCGACCTGGAACAGTCGATGCGGATGAAGACACTGGACGCCTTCCGCGACGGCACTTTGCACCTTCTCGTCGCATCGGACGTGGCCGCACGGGGTCTGGACATTCCGGCCGTCAGCCATGTGTTCAACTTCGACGTCCCCTCGCACCCCGAGGACTACATCCACCGGATCGGTCGGACCGGCCGCGCCGGACGGCTGGGCAAGGCCTTCACCATCTCGGTGCCCTCGGACTCCAAGTACCTGGCGGCCATCGAAAGCCTGATCAAGACCGAGATCCCGCGCGGCGCGCTGCCGGAAGGGTTCGAACCTTCGACCGAGGACAGCCGTCCCGACCAACCGCGCGCCCCGCGCGACGACCGCAAGGGCCGCGAACGCGGTGGACGCGGCCGTGATCGTGAGCGTCCGGTCAAGCCGCACGATGAGGCAGCCCCGATGGAGCCGCTGGTCGTCGTGGCGAAGGCCGAAGTCGTCGAAGAGGCCCCCCGCGAAGAGCGCCGGGAACCGCGGGCAGACCGGGGCGACCGTCGCCGGGACGACCGCAATGCGCCGCGCAGCGAGACTCGGGGCGAGACCCGGGTCGAACGCACCGAAGAAGTCCGGGGCGACCGCCGCGACGAACGCCGTGAGCCGCGCGAAGAGCGTCGGGATGACCGCCGCGACGACCGGCGCGACTATCGCCGCGACCGCGATCTGGGGCCATCGGTGATCGGCATGGGGGACCATGTTCCGGACTTCATCCTGCGCAGCTTTGCGCTGAAGCCGTCGAAAGTCGAAGAGCTGGAAGACGCAGCGACTGGCACCGAGGGCTGAGCCCGTCCACAGAAATGCAAAAAGGCCCCGTCTTGGACGGGGCCTTTTTCATTGCGGCAACCGGGCTTACTCGGCCACAAGCCGACTGATCACCACGGTCCCTTCCGGCTTCTTGCCGATCTCTTCCATAGCGACCTGCCGGACGACCTTGCGGATTTCCTCTTCCAGCTTGGTGTCGTCAGCCATCACCTTGCGGCCAAGCCGCCCGATGACCTCGTCAAGGTCGGCCTCCATCGTCTCGGACAGCGGCCGTTCGCCCCGGCCGGTGGGCGGCAAACCCATCAGCTCGACCCAGGGCTCGCCCATCGGGGTGTCGGTCTCGTCCAGGATCACGGTGACGGTCACAAGCCCGTTCAGTGCCATGCGGATACGGTCGCGGACCACCCCGTCCAGCGCACCGATCAGCGCGGTTCCATCGAGGTATAGCCGCCCGGTTTCCACATATTCCGCCACTTCCGGAACGTCGCCCGTCAGGTCCAGCATCGTCCCGTTGGGCGCGACAGCAGCAGCGATGCCACTTTCCGTCGCGATGCGGGCATGTTCCGACAAGTGCCGGTGTTCGCCATGCATCGGGATCAGCATGTCGGGCAGGATCAGCCGGTGGACATGTTCGAGGTCCGGGCGGTTCGCGTGGCCCGAGACGTGATACTTGCCGCCCTGATCGTCGATGACCTGCACGCCTGCTTCGGAAAACGCGTTCCAGACCCGCAGCACATCGCGTTCGTTGCCGGGGATGGTCTTCGAGGAGAACAGGAACGTGTCCCCCTCCTTCATCTCGATCCCCAGATACTTGCCGCGCGACAATTGCGCCGACGCCGCCCGGCGTTCGCCCTGACTGCCGGTCACCAGCAGCATCAGATTGCGGCGCGGCACTTCCAGCGCCTCTTCCGGGCTGACAGTCTTCGGGAAACCCGTCAGCACCGCCGCCTCTTCCGACGCCGAGAGCATCCGCTTCATCGAGCGGCCAAGCACGCAGATCGTGCGGTCCGCAGCCTTTGCGGCCAATGCCAGTGTCTTCAGGCGCGCGACGTTCGACCCGAAGGTCGTGGCCACCACCATGCCGGTCCGGCTGCGGATCAGCTCGGTCAGGGGTTCGGCCAGCGTCGCCTCGGACCGGCCCGCATGGGTGGAAAAGACGTTGGTGGAATCGCAGGTCATCGCCTTGACAGGGCGTTCCGCCACGATCTCGGCAATCCGCGCGTCATCCCATCCCTCTCCGACGACCGGCGTATGGTCGATCTTGAAGTCGGCGGAATGGAAGATCCGTCCGGCGGGCGTGTCGATCACGAGGGCCGAGGATTCCGGGATCGAGTGCGAGACGGGAACGAACTGGACCTTGAACGGCCCCACTTCCACGGTCGCGGGCCGGGGTTCGACCACCACGATCTGGTCAACCGGCAGGCCCGCCTCTTCGAACTTCAGGCGCCCGATGGTGGCAGTGAACCGGCGGCAATAGACCTTCTTTTCCAGCTGCGGCCACAAGGGCGCCAGCGCGCCGATGTGGTCTTCATGCGCATGGGTGATGAAGATCGCCTCCAGCCGGTCCAGCTTGTCGTGCAGCCAGCTGACGTCGGGCAGGATCAGGTCGACCCCGGGCGAAGTGTCCATATCCGGGAACGCGACGCCGACATCGACCAGGATCAGCCGCTCTTTGCCCTTCGGCCCGTAGCCGTAGACATAAGCGTTCATCCCGATTTCGCCGGCACCGCCGAGGGGAAGATAGATGAGGCGGTTCGCGCTCATGGTGTATCCTTGTTGAATTCGTTGATCAGGACGAGGCCGTGCATGGTCAGATCGTCCTCGACGGAATGGAAAAGCTCGGTTCCTTGCGCAAAAAGGCTGGCAAGGCCCCCAGTGGCGATGACTTTCATCGGGCGGTCGCGTTCGCGCCGCACCTCGCGGACGATGCCCTCGACAAGGCCGACATAGCCCCAATACACGCCCGATTGCATGCAGGCCACCGTATTCGTGCCGATGGCCTTCAGGGGTTTGGCCACATCGACATGCGGCAGCGCGGCGGCGGCCATGTGCAGGGCTTCGAGGGAGAGGTTCACCCCGGGCGCGATCACCCCGCCGATATAGGCCCCGTCGCTGTCGACGACGTCGAAGGTGGTGGCGGTGCCGAAATCGACCACGATCAGGTCGCCGCCATGCCGGTCAAATCCCGCAACCGTATTGACCAGCCGGTCCGGGCCGACCGTGGTGCCCTGATCGACGCGCGGCGCGACGGGAAGCTTGCAATCGGGCTTGCCCACCACCAGCGGGCGGCAGCCGAAGTAGCGGTCGCAGAGGACGCGCAGGTTGAAGACCACGCGCGGGACGGTCGAAGAGATGATCGCCTCGGTGACCGTCGCCTCGGTCTTCGTGAGGGACATGAGGCTGGAGAGCCAGACGAAGTATTCATCCGCCGTGCGCTTGTGGTCGGTGGCGATGCGCCAGGTGGCGACGAACTTTGCGCCGTCCCAGATCGAGAAGACGGTATTGGTATTGCCGCAGTCGATGGCGAGAAGCATGGGAGCCCCTTATGCTGTGCACGGGTAACGATTTTTCGACGAAAAATCGCGACTGGCCGAGGTCAAAAGAACACCTCGGCGGCAGGGATGGCAAGCGTCGCATCCTGCGTGCGCAGGATCAGGTTGCCAGTGGCGTCGATGGTTTCGAACACGCCTTCGCGGGTCTCGGACCCCGTGCGGGCGCGGATCACCTCGCCCAGGCGGGCAGCATGGGCCAACCATTCGGCACGCAGTGGGTGGAAACCTTCGGCAGTGAACTTCGCTTCCCAAGCGGCATAGGCCGGGGCCAGCGCGTCGACGAACGCCTCCGGCGTGATCCGCAGGCCGGTTTCCTGCATCAGGCAGACGGGCGGAACCGCCCCCGCCTCGACCAGCGATCTGTCTGGTGCGGCGATCAGGTTGACGCCGATCCCGATGCACAGCACGGGGTCCGGCCCGCCCAGACCCTGACTTTCCAGAAGGATGCCCGCCAACTTGCCGCCATTGCAAAGAACATCGTTCGGCCATTTCAGGGTGAAGCTTTGCGGCAGGCCGGTGATCTGCACCAAGGCATCCCGCAGCGCCAGCGCCGCCGCGAAAGAGCGGAGGGCCACGATCTCGGGCGGCTCGGTCGGTTTCAGGACGAGCGTGGCGTGGACGTTGCCCTGCGGGCTGACCCAGGGGCGCGACCGTCGCCCCCGGCCTGCGGTCTGCAACCCCGCGACAATCCAGGTCGGGCCGTCCAGCGATGCGGCGCGCCGAAACCCTTCGGCATTGGTGCTGTCGATCTCGGGCAGGACGATGCGCCCTGCCCCGGCACCCGCCCTATCGGACAAGCGCTTCGGCGGCGGCAGCCGCGATCGGTTCGATCCCGAAAAGGTTCACGATGCCAACCAGCATGATCGCGGCGACGGCCACCAGCATGCCCCATTGTACCGGGGCCATGCGGCTGTCGACGGGTTCCTGCTCGGCCCCGAAATACATGAAGTAGACGAGGCGCAGGTAGTAGAAGGCCCCGATGACCGACGCCACCGCGCCCGCCACCGCAAGCCAGGTCCAGCCCGCATCGACGGCGGCTTTCAACACGTAGAACTTGCCGAAGAAGCCGACCATCGGCGGGACACCGGCGAGGCTGAACAGCAGCACCAGCATGGCCAGCGCCTTCAGCGGTTCCTTCTTCGCGAACTGGTTCAGGCCCGCGATATCCGAAACCGGGCGGCCGTCCCGCTCCATCGACAGGATGAAGGCGAAGGTGCCGACGTTCATGGTGACGTAGATTGCCATGTAGATCATAGTCGCCTGCACGCCGTAAGCGGTGCCGACGCACAGCCCGATCAGCGCGTAGCCCATGTGGGCAATCGAGGAATAGGCCATCAGCCGCTTGATATCGCGCTGGCCAATTGCGGCAACAGCGCCGAGGAACATCGAAGCGACCGCCAGCCCCGCCAGCACCTGACCCCACTGGCCGGGCACACCGCCGAACGCGTCCTGCACCAAGCGCGCGATCAGACCCATCGCGGCAACCTTGGGCGCGGTGGCAAAGAAAGCGGTGACCGGCGTGGGCGAGCCTTCGTAGACGTCGGGCGTCCACATGTGGAAGGGCGCGGCGCTGACCTTGAAGGCCAGACCGGCCAGCATGAACACGAGGCCGAACAGCAGACCCAGCGGCACGCCGTCCTGCACGGTGGTCAGGATGCCCGCGAACTGCGTTGTCCCGGCATAGCCGTAGACCAGCGACGCACCGTAGAGGAGCAGCCCCGACGACAGCGCCCCGAGCACGAAGTATTTCAGGCCCGCTTCCGACGACTTGGCACTGTCGCGGCGGATCGAGGCGATGACGTACAGCGCCAGCGATTGCAGCTCCAGCCCCATGTAGAGGGTGATCAGGTCGGCCGAGGAGACCATGACCATCATCCCCACCACGGACAGGGTGATCAGGATCGGGTATTCAAAGCGCAGAAGCTCACGCCTTGTCATGTAGTCCTGGCTCATCACCAGAACGGCGGCGGCGGACAGCAGGATCGTTACCTTGGCAAAGCGCGCGAAGGGGTCATCGACGAAGAGGCCGTTGAAGACGATGCGCTCGCCCGCCCCGCCTGCGCCGATGTACAGCGCCAGCGCCACGAACAACCCCGCCGTCGCCCAGACGAGCGTGGCTGCGAGTTTGTCCTTGGTGGTGTAGACCGCGACCATCAGCGCGGCCATCGCATAGCCCGCCAGCACGATCTCGGGCAGAAGAGTCTGGAAATCTGCAGAGGTCATCATGGGCGTCCTTAGTGCATGGCCAGCTCGGCCGCGTCAGCGGGCAGAGCGGCGTGATAGTCGGTGACAAGGGCCGTGACAGAGGGCCCGATGATGTCGGTCACAAGGCTTGGGTAGATGCCCAGGATCAGGGTCATCGCGATCAGGGGCGCGAAGATCACCTTCTCGCGGCGGTCCATGTCGGTGATCGACTTCAGCGCTTCCTTGATCAGGTCGCCGAACACGACGCGGCGATACAGCCACAGCGCATAGGCCGCCGACAGGATCACGCCCGAGGTCGCCACGGCAGCAACCCAGGTGTTGACCTGGAAGATGCCCATCAGCGTCAGGAATTCGCCGACGAAACCGCTGGTGCCCGGCAGGCCGACGTTGGCCATGGTGAAGAACATGAACACCAGCGCATAGGCCGGCATCCGGTTCACCAACCCGCCATAGGCGTCGATCTCGCGGGTGTGCATCCGGTCGTAGATCACGCCGACGCAGAGGAAGAGCGCGCCAGAGATGAAGCCGTGCGACAGCATCTGGAAGATAGCCCCGTCGACGCCCTGCTGGTTCGCCGCGAAGATGCCCATGGTGACATAGCCCATGTGGGCGACCGAGGAATAGGCGATCAGCTTTTTCATGTCGGTCTGCGCCAGCGCGACAAGGCTGGTGTAGACGATGGCGATGGCCGACATCCACAGGACCAAGGGCGCCATGACGTCCGAGCCAATCGGGAACATCGGCAGCGAGAAGCGCAGGAAGCCGTAGCCGCCCATCTTCAGAAGGATCGCGGCCAGCACCACCGAGCCTGCGGTTGGGGCCTGCACGTGCGCGTCGGGCAACCAGGTGTGGACCGGCCACATCGGCATCTTCACCGCAAAGGACGCGAAGAACGCAAGGAACAGCATGGTCTGCAAGCCGCCGACGACCTGGAAGCCAAGCACAGAAAACGTCTCGGACCCGAAGTCATGCACCAGAAGCTTGGTGATGTCGGTGGTGCCGGCGTCCAGATACATCGCGATCATTGCGACCAGCATCAGGACGGACCCGAGGAAGGTATAAAGGAAGAACTTGAACGCCGCGTAGATCCGGTCCTTGCCGCCCCAGATGCCGATGATCAGGAACATCGGGATCAGCCCGGCCTCGAAGAAGAGGTAGAAGAGCACAAGGTCGAGGGCACAGAACACGCCCAGCATCAGGCTTTCCAGCACCAGGAAGGCGATCATGTATTCCTTGACCCGGGTTTCCACGGTCCAGCAGGAATAGATCGTGATCGGCATCAGGAAGGTGGTCAGCATCACGAACAGGATCGAGATCCCGTCGACGCCCATCTTGTAGGTCAGCCCCAGGATCCAGCCGCGTTCCTCGACGAACTGGAAGCCGGTGTTCGACGGATCAAAGCGGAACAGGATGAACAGCGAGATGACGAAGGTCGCCGAGGTGGTAAAGAGCGCAAGCCACTTCGCCCCCTGCCGGGCCGCCGCGTCGTCGCCGCGCATGAACAGCGCAAGGATCGCCGCCGCGACCAGCGGCAGGAAGGTGATGATCGAGAGAAGCTGGTTTTCCATTATGCGCGCCCCTTACTTCGCGCCGCCGAAGAGCGTCATCCAGGTGACCAGGACAACGATCCCCAGCACCATCGCGAAGGCGTAGTGGAACAAGTAGCCGGACTGCGCGCGGCCTGCGAGGCGGGTGAAGAAGGGGATGATCCCCAAAGCCACCCCGTTGAGCGAGCCGTCGATGACGTTCCCGTCGCCCTTCTTCCACAGGAAGTTCCCCAGCCACTTGGCGGGACGGACGAAGATGACGTCGTAGAGCTCGTCGAAGTACCACTTGTTCAAGAGGAACAGGTAGAGCGGACGCTGCTGCGTCGCCAGACGGCGCGGCAGGCTCGGGTCCTTGATGTAGAAGAGCCAGGCAAGGCCAAAGCCGATCAGCATCGCCACGAAGGGCGAGACCTTGACCCACGACGGCACGACGTGCGCCGCGTTGATCATCGTCGTCGGTGCGTGCTCGGCCTTGGCGGCCTTGTCGGCGTCGACACGGGTATCGACCACGGCCTGCTCTTCCGGCGTGAACGGCAGCATCAGGATCGCGCCTTTCGGCGCGACGCCCGGGGCGGCATGACCCTCGGCAGCCGGTTCGACGGCGGCGTGATCGTCTGCCGGGGCTGCTTCGGTAGCGACGGCAGTGCCCTCAACCGGAGCGGCCTCGGTCGTGCCTTCCGCCGCTGCGGCTTCGGTCCCGTGATCTGCAGCGGCCTCACCATGCGCCTCGCCATGGGCGGCAGCTTCCATGCCGAACCAGTCGCGGACGGCGGTCTCTTCGCCGAAGAAGACCTTGTACCACAGCATCCCCGAGAAGACCGCGCCCAGGGCCAGAACCCCCAGCGGGATCAGCATGACCATCGGGCTTTCGTGCGGCTCGTGGTGGCCATGGTCGTCGTGACCATGCGCATCATGCACAGCACCATTGTGGTCGTCATGACCATGGCCGTTCCCATGGGCACGGGACTCGCCATAGAAGGTCATGAACATCAGACGCCAGCTATAGAAGCTGGTCATGCAAGCCGCGACGACCAAAAGCCAGAAGGCATAGCTTGACCCGACCCAGGCGCTTTCAATGACCGCGTCCTTCGACAGGAATCCGGCGAACCCGTAGTGCGTCAGCGGGATACCGACCCCGGTGATCGCCAGCGTGCCGATCATCATCGCCCAAAACGTCAGCGGGATCTTCTTCCGAAGGCCACCGTAATTGCGCATGTCCTGTTCGTGGTGCGTGGCGGTGATGACGGACCCCGCGCCAAGGAACAGCATCGCCTTGAAGAAAGCGTGGGTGAAGAGGTGGAACATCGCTACCGAGTAAACGCCAACCCCGGCAGCCACGAACATGTAGCCAAGCTGCGAGCAGGTCGAATAGGCGATCACCCGCTTGATGTCGTTCTGCACCAGACCCACGGTCGCCGCGAAGAAGGCGGTCGTGGCCCCCAGCACGGTGATGAAGGCCGAAGCCTCGGGCGCGTATTCGTACAGCGGCGACATCCGGCAGACCAGGAACACGCCCGCGGTGACCATGGTCGCCGCATGGATCAGTGCCGACACCGGCGTCGGGCCCTCCATCGCGTCCGGCAGCCAGGTGTGCAGGATCAGCTGCGCCGATTTCCCCATCGCCCCGATGAACAGGAGAACCCCGATCAGGTTCGCCGCGTTCCAGTCGGCCCAGAGGAAGGTCAGGTTGGTTTCCGCCAGCGCGGGGGCTGCGGCAAAGACGTCGTCGAACCGGATCGAGTCCGTCAGGTAGTAGAGGGCAAAGATGCCCAGGGCGAAGCCGAAGTCACCGACCCGGTTGACCACGAAGGCCTTGATCGCGGCGGCATTTGCCGAGGGCTTGCGGTAGTAGAACCCGATCAGCAGATAGGACGCGACGCCCACGCCTTCCCAGCCGAAGAACATCTGGACCAGGTTGTCCGAGGTCACCAGCATCAGCATCGAGAAGGTGAAGAACGACAGGTACGCGAAGAAGCGGGCCTTGTAATGCTCGCCCTCGTGCCAGTTCTCGTCATGCGCCATATAGCCGAAGCTATACAGGTGGACGAGCGCGGAGACAGAGTTCACGACGACCAGCATGATCGCGGTCAGCCGGTCCAGCCGGATCGCCCATTCCGACCCAAGCGTGCCGCTTTCGATCCAGCGCATCAGGACGATGTGCTGCGTCTCGCCGTCGAAGGTCAGGAAGATATACCAGCTGAGCGCCGCAGCCAGGAAGACCAGCGACGTGGTAATCACCTGCCCGGCCTTCTCGCCGATCAGCCGCCAGCCAAAGCCGCAGATCAAGGCCCCGATCAGGGGTGCAAAGAGGATGATCGTTGCCATCTGGGTCAGCCCTTCATCACGTTGACGTCTTCCACCTCGATCGTGCCGCGGTTGCGGAAGAACACGACCAGGATGGCCAGACCGATGGCAGCCTCGGCGGCGGCCACGGTCAGGACGAACATGGTGAAGACCTGCCCCACCAGATCGCCCGAGAAGGAGGAGAAGGCGACGAGGTTGATGTTGACCGCCAGAAGCATCAGTTCGATCGACATCAGGATGACGATCACGTTCTTCCGGTTGAGGAAGATCCCGAAGATCCCGATGACGAACAGCGCCGCGGCCACCGTCAGGTAATGTTCAAGTCCCACCATCTTCTCGTTCCCTCTTGGGCTCTTGCGGCCCGTATTCAGTAACTTGCGACCGTATCGGTCCGGTTTTCGAAGGGCGTCATGCCCTTTGGCTTCAGGTCCGGGAAGAAGACGCTGCACCCGCAGGTCTCCTCGGTTTCCTTCAGCCGAAGCTGCTTGCCGTAAACTGCCCGCACGGCCGAAGCGAGCGCGGTCCGGCTGACCGGTTTCCCAGCCTTAACATCGGCGCGCAGGAACTCGGTCGCGCCCAAGGCCGCCGCGACTTCGCTGGGGCCGTTCCGCGTGTCGATTGCGTGGAAGGTGCCGCTGGCACAATGGGTGACGCGGATGCCGTAAAAGCCGTTCAGCGCGGCAACAGGCGCCGGCTGGTCGCGGTAGACGCCTTCCGGCGTGTCGTCGGGCTTGGTGTCCACCTGATAGGCCTCGATGGTCACGCCACTGGCGTTGGTATCGGGGTCCAGCGGGTAGAGGTCATAGGTGTTCATCCCGGCTTCCATGCCGACGCAAGGCGGCAGCGGCGTCAACGCCTGCGCCGCCGTGCCAGTCAGCATCGAAAGGATGATCGCCGCGCGGATCACTTTCTTACAGCCCCTGCCCCGGTTTCACGTCCTTCAGCTCCATCGCCTTGGCCGGGTCGCGCCACATCTGCTGCAGCACGTTCTGCCGCTTGATGTCCTTGCGGTGGCGCAAGGTCAGCAGGATCGCCCCGATCATCGCGACCAAGAGGATCAGGCCCGCCAGTTGGAACAGCAGGAAATACTTGTCGTAAAGCAGCAGGCCCAAGGCCCGGGTGTTCTCGATCTCGGTCGGCGCGACCGCCTGGCGCAGACCTTCCGCACCATCCGCCACCGTCCAGACGCCAACACCGATGGAGACCTGCATCAGAAGGACCACGCCGATGAGCAGGCCGAGCGGCATGGCCCGCGCCATCTCGCCCTTCAACGCGGCAAAGTCGATGTCCAGCATCATCACCACGAACAGGAACAGCACCGCCACCGCGCCGACGTAGACGATGACGAGGAGCATCGCCACGAACTCGGCCCCCAGAAGCACGAAGAGGCCCGAAGTCGACAGGAACGCGAGGATCAGCCACAGCACCGAATGCACCGGGTTGCGCGACAGGGTGACCATCAGGCCCGACAGCACCGTGATCACGGCGAACATGTAGAAGGCGAAACTGAAGACGGTCATGCGTCTTTCTCCTCAGGGGTCTCGGCGAAGACGGACTGGGCAATTTCCAGGGCCTTCTGCATGGCGGGCATCCCGCCGAACATGGACATCTGCCAGATCACTTCCGCGACCTCGCGTTTCGTAGCCCCGGCGGCGAGGCCGTTCTTGATGGCCATCCGCAGCTGCGGCTCGCCCACCGGGCCCAGCACCGTAAGCGCCGCGATGGTCACCAGAAACCGGGTCCGCGCGTCCAGGCCTTCGGGGTTGAAGGTCTTGCCGAACCACATCTCCAGAAGTTCCTTCGGCATCGGCGGAAAGAACTTCTCGAACGCCTTCGCGTCGACGTTTTCCATACCCGGCATGAAGGATTGGGCCATCTTCTGGCCCTGCTCCATCATCGCGGCGAACATCTTGGCGAAATCGTCGGTCATTGGCTCACCGGTACGGGGCGTCGATTTCAAGGTTGCGGGCGATCTCGGATTCCCAGCGGTCACCGTTCTCGAGGAGTTTCTCCTTGGTGTAGAACAGCTCTTCGCGGGTCTCGGTCGAGAATTCGAAGTTCGGGCCTTCGACGATGGCATCGACCGGGCAGGCTTCCTGGCAGAAGCCGCAGTAGATGCACTTGGTCATGTCGATGTCATAGCGCGTGGTGCGGCGGCTGCCGTCCTCACGCGGTTCGGCGTCGATGGTGATGGCTTGCGCCGGGCAGACCGCTTCGCAGAGCTTGCAGGCGATGCAGCGTTCCTCGCCATTCGGATAGCGGCGCAGCGCGTGTTCGCCACGGAAGCGGGGCGACAGCGGCCCCTTCTCATGCGGGTAGTTCAGCGTGGTCTTCGGCGCGAAGAAGTACTTCATCCCCAGACCGAAGCCCTTGATGAAATCCATCAGAAGGAAATAGCGGGTGGCGCGGTTCCAGTCGATGTTGCTCATAGCTTCTTCTCCGTCTGCGAAACCTCTGCGATCACGTTGCCGAGGTTGATCGGGTAATGAATGCCCTGGGCGGCCAATTGAGCGTTCGCGAAATCGACTTGGCGGTTACCCACTTTGATGGCGAGTCGTATCATGTCAGCGCTCTCTGCCTTGCACGCTTCGTCCCCATCGGCCGCACACGCATCGTAGCGCAGCGCGCTGAAGAGGATTTCGCCATTTTTCGGCATCACACCGTCAGCGACCGTTCCAAGCAACTTGAGCGCTCGTTCAGCCACCGCCCGGCGTTCAGACGGATCTACCTTTTCTGCAGCGCCGATTCCGGCGACGTAGAGGGTGGCAACTTCATAGCCGCAGCCGCGAGGTTCGGATGCGCATGTCTCTAGCCTCTTTGATGTTTCCAAAAAGTCTGCAAGACCATCAAAGGCACAGACCCAGTCCTTATCATCAAAACAGGCAAGAGCCGCCTTCGCTGCTGGGTCTGTCACTTCCGCGATGGAGATGATCGGCTGGATCATCATCAAGGCGGTGAGGCCAGCGATGTTTGCTAACTGCCCCACCCTCATCCCCCCACCGCCCAGCGGGCCCAGAAGCCGCCGAGCACTTCGAATTTCGCAAGGAACGCCACGATCACGACCCAGGCCAGCGACATCGGCAGGAAGACCTTCCAGCCGATCCGCATCAGCTGGTCATAGCGGTAGCGGGGGACGATGGCCTTCACCATGGCGAACATGAAGAAGAAGAGCCACATCTTGGCGACCATCCACCACCAGCCGTCGGCCAGCCCGGGGATCGGCGAGAGCCAGCCGCCGAAGAACAGCAGCGAAATCAGCGCGCACATCAGGAAGATGGCGATGTATTCGCCGGCCATGAACAGCAGGTAGGGGGTGGACGAGTATTCCACCATGAACCCGGCGACGAGTTCCGATTCCGCTTCCGGCAGGTCGAAGGGCGGGCGGTTGGTCTCGGCCAAAGCGCTGATGAAGAACAGGAACACCATCGGGAAGTGCGGTAGCCAGTACCAGTTGAAAAGCCCGTAAGCGCCGTCCTGTGCGGCCACGATGGCGCCGAAGTTCATCGCGCCGGTGGAGATGATGACGCCGATGATGATCAGGCCCAGCGAGACCTCGTAGGAGATCATCTGTGCCGCGGACCGCAAACTGCCAAGGAACGCGTATTTCGAGTTCGACGCCCAGCCGCCCATGATCACGCCGTAAACCTCCAGCGAGGAGACGGCGAAGACGAACAGGATCGCCACGTTGATGTTGGCCAGCACCCAGCCGTCATCGAAGGGGATCACTGCCCAGGCGAGGATCGCCAGCACAAACGAAAGCATCGGAGCGAGGAAGAACACCGGACGGTCGACGCCCGCCGGGATCACGATCTCCTTTACCACATACTTCAACGCGTCGGCCACGGATTGCAGCAGGCCGAAGGGTCCCACCACGTTGGGCCCCCGCCGCATCTGCACCGCTGCCCAGATCTTCCGGTCGCCGTAGACAAGGAACAGAAGGCTGATCATCACGAAGGCCACGATCAGCAACGACTGCGCCGCGATCAGCACCGCCGTCCCGAACCCTGTGGCAAGAAACCCGTCCATGTCAGTCCCTCATCCTCAAACCGCCAGTCTTACTGACCAGGTATTCCAAGCTCTGCGCATTCCACCGCCACCACTTCGGCGTCGATGGTCCGCAGGCCCTCGGGCAGGCTGGCCGAGATGAGGTAGACCGCATCCCCGTACCATGTCTGGCCCTTCTTCGTCACAATGGTCCGCACTTGCCGTGCGAAGCCAAACCCTTGATCCAGCGCATATTGCGCGGCTGCGCAGCGGCCATAAGCCTCGACCTCGGACCGGTCCTTCGCCCCGGTCATCGCGACCGAGAAGCTGACCAGATCGTCGTCGAGCAGGATCGTCGAGACCCCTTCGTAAACCGCCTGACTGCCGCGCTCCTCTGGCACCTCTCCGGCGGGCGCGCAAGCCCCCAGCGCCGCTGTCGCGGTGCCAAGGGTCGCGAGCAGGGAGAGGCGCTGCGCCATCTTACTCTGCCGCAATCGGGGCCGCCGCGCGGTCCTTGGCCATGGCGCTGAGTTCCGCCATCACCGAAGACGCCCGGGCAATCGGGTTCGTCAGGTAGAAGTCCTTGATCGCATTGCGGAACGTGGCCTTCGCCGGGGCCTTCACCGGCAGCGGAGCCCAGGCGTTCTGCGGCACTTCGTCGATCCGACCCAGATGCGGATGCGCCTTCACCAGCGCTGCCCGCAGGCCCGCCAGCGAATCCCACGGCAGCTGCGCCCCGACCTCGGCCGACAGCGCCCGCAGGATCGCCCAGTTCTCCTTCGCCTCACCGGGCGCAAAGCCCGCGCGGAAGGCCAGTTGCGGACGGCCTTCGGTGTTGACGAACAACCCGTTCTCTTCCGTGTAGGCCGCGCCCGGCAGGATGATGTCCGCCCGGTTGGCACCCCGGTCGCCGTGCGACCCCTGATAGATCACGAACGGAGCATCCGCCCCGTCGCGGCTGATCTCGACCTCGTCCGCGCCCAGGTTGTAGACCACCTGCGCGCCTTGGGTGGCCATCGCGAGGCCACCCTCGGTCACCGCGCCCACGTCCATCGCGCCGACCCGGCCCGCCGCCGTATGCAGCACCATGAACTTCGCGCCCGAACCCTGGACGTAAGCCATGGCCTGCGACAGGACCGCCTCGCCATCCGCCTCGTTGATCGCACCCTGGCCGATGATGACCAGCGTATCCGGCTTCTCAGTCACCCGGCCCACCAGATCCACCAGCGCCGCGCGGTCGGTGCCCATATGCTTGTAATCATAGGTCAGATCGACCTTCTCGCCGAACAGCCCGATCATCGCGCCATTGGCCCAGGCCTTGCGCAGCCGGGCGTTCAGGACCGGAGCCTCGACCCGCGGGTTGGTCCCGATCAGCAGGATCACCTTGGCCGTATCGATATCCTCGATCTTCGCCGTGCCCACGTAAGCCGAGCGGTTGCCGACCGGCAGCTTCGCGCCATCGGTGCGGCATTCCACCTTGCCGCCCAGCGATTCCACCAGCGTTTTCAGCGAGTAAGCGGCCTCAACCGTGGCAAGATCACCGACCAGACCGGCGACCTTCTTGCCCTTCATTGCGGCGGCGGTCTTCTCCAGCGCCTCGCCCCAAGAGGCTTTCCGCAGCTTCCCGTTCTCGCGCACATAGGGCGTGTCCAGCCGTTGCCGGCGCAGACCGTCCCAGACGAAACGGGTCTTGTCGGAAATCCACTCCTCGTTCACGCCATCATGGTTGCGCGGCAGAAAGCGCATCACTTCGCGGCCCTTGGTGTCGATCCGGATATTCGACCCCAGCGCATCCATCACGTCGATGCTCTCGGTCTTGGTCAATTCCCACGGACGAGCCGTGAAGGCATAGGGCTTCGAGGTCAGCGCGCCGACCGGGCACAGGTCGATGATGTTGCCCTGCAGGTTCGAATCCAGCGTGAGGTTCAGATAGCTGGTGATCTCGCTGTCTTCCCCCCGACCGGTCTGGCCCATCTGGGTGATCCCGGCGACTTCGGTCGTGAACCGGACGCAGCGCGTGCAGGAGATGCAGCGGGTCATCTTGGTTTCGACCAGCGGACCAAGGTTCAAGTCCTCGGACGCCCGCTTCGGCTCGCGGTAACGGGAGAAGTCGACGCCATAGGCCATCGCCTGGTCCTGCAGGTCGCATTCGCCGCCCTGGTCGCAGATCGGGCAGTCGAGCGGGTGGTTGATGAGCAGGAACTCCATCACCCCCTCGCGGGCCTTCTTGACCATCGGCGACTTGGTCTTGACTACGGGCGCCTGCCCCTCCGGCCCGGGCCGCAAGTCGCGCACCTGCATAGCACAGGAGGCCGCAGGCTTCGGCGGCCCGCCGACGACCTCGACCAGACACATCCGGCAGTTCCCGGCGATGGTCAGGCGTTCATGGTAGCAGAACCGAGGGATCTCCACCCCGGCCACTTCCGCCGCCTGGATGATGGTCATCGCGCCATCGACCTCGACCTCGATCCCGTCGATGCTGATTTTCTTGAGGTTAGACATCTTCGGCCTCGTCTTTCGCTTTGGTCTGTTCGCCGCCAATTACGCCTTGATTGAACGGCGATCCCTCACCAACCCACGACTGCGTAGGTCGATGCACAATTCCCTTGTCGATCACGACAATCGCTTCATGGACGTGGATGCCCGTGACGACGTCTTTCAACTGCGGAAGCGCGACCGGTTGGTCGTGATACCAGTGATGCATGTCGTCCGTGATCTGGCGCACCGCGTTGAAGAAGTTCTTTCGCGCGCGATACCCGCCACCGAACCGGCGCCAGAACGCCGTCTGCAGGTCTTCGACCATGTACAGGCCATTGACCGAAAGGCGCGGAAACAGCGTCAGGAGGCTGGTCCTCAGATGGTCCATTTGATGACTTCCATCATCCAGCACTACATCAAGGCCGCCCATCTCGTCGACGACACGATTGAGAAACTCCGGATCATCCTGCGATCCAATCCGGACGCTTGCAGCCTGTCCATCAAACTGGGCGCAGGCCGGATCGATGTCGATCCCGAAGATCACTGCGTCCGGTCCGAAATACCGGCGCCACAACTCCAGGCTGCCGCCTTTCGAGACGCCGATTTCAAGAAACTTGACCGGACGGCCCCGATAAGGACCGAAGTAGCGCTCATAGATCGGCAGATAATGATGGAACTTGTGGACCATAGCCCCCGAGTGGCGGGCATAGAGTGCGAGAAGGTCGCCGAAATCACCGTAGCGTTCCCGAAGATGGGCTGCGATATCGATGTCTTGACCGATCACGAACCCCGCCGTGGATTGCCCTTTGGGCGTCAGAAGGCGTTCCAGTAAAGTCGCCATCGCCCTACTCCGCCGCCACTTGGGCGCAGCCGTGAGTCTTCCACGCCTGAGCCTCTTTCAGATACTTCCAGCCGAACGCCTGGTCGCTGTCGCCATGCGCTTCCAGATGCTTCAGCCGCGCCAAAGCCTCGTCCAGCGTCGGGCGATGCCCCGCAGGCACCCACCACATGACGAAATGCATCCGGCCCAGCACTTCGAACCACTCCTGCCGCCGCTCATAGAACGCCCGGTGGACGGTGTTGAAGACGAACTGCTCCAGCGTCTCGACGCTTTCCCAGACGGTCAGGTTCGACACGAACTGCGGATCGCCCTCGATCTTGGCCTCGGTGTTCCCGGTCCCCGGTTCGCCCGAGCCCTCCATCATCCAGACAAAGCCCAGCATCCGCTTGCCCAGCCCGTTGACCCGGTCAAGCGCTGCCATGAACTCGGCCACACGCGGGTCGTCGGTGGGGGCCAAGAGGCGCCCCACGTTCAACTCGGCCAGGTGCAGACGGCGTTCTGTCATGTGGTCGACCTCAGCAGCTTGCCGACCGCGCTGCCCTTCGCGATCTCGCGCTGTCCATAGCTGCACAACGACGGCAAATCCCCGTCCCGCACGCCTGCAGCCGTCAGCCGCTCAATCGCCCGGTTCGTGGTGTCTAGCGCCG
>JBKDYO010000058.1:0-4345 GCA_046305855.1 Paracoccaceae bacterium | reverse complement strand
GAAGATCAGCGTTTCGCGCCCGGTTTCCCGAGCCAGCTTGCGATTGTAGTGTTCGGCGATCAGCAGAACATCGTCGCCCCGGTCCTTCAGGGGCGGGATCGTCAGGACCGTGCTGCTAAGCCGGTAATAGAGGTCGCGCCGGAACCGTCCGGCCTCGACCTCGGCCTGCAGGTTCCGGTTGGTCAGCGACAAAAGCGCCAAGGACCCGTCGGGATGATCGGGGCCGCTTAAGCGGATGAGCCGCTCCTCAAGGTGGCGCAAGAGCAGCGTCTGATTTTCGGGATGCAACTCGCCGACCTCGTCCAGGCACAAAAGCAAGCCGGCGTTGGCTTCCTCGGACCCAAGCAGGCGGTCGCGGAACATGTCTTCAGTGACCGCGCCGCAATTGATCGTGGTGAACTCGGCGGCGACCGGGCTTTCGATGCGCGCATGGATCAGCCGGGCAAAAAGCTGCTTGCCGACACCGGTCTGACCTTCGATCAGAATGGACGCATTCGTCAGGTCAACCCGACTGGCCGTGTCCAGAGCGCCCAGAATCGCCTCACTTCGGCCAACGATCTTGAAGTTGCTTTCCGGGATGGACACTCCCGGCAAATCCGGCACTGCCACATGCGTCAGCAAGGGGTGCTGCAAGCGTGCGATGGCCCCCGACTGTTGAAAGATAAGGGCAGCCCCCTTGGTGTTGCCGTCGATGTTCAGCAGACGAACGTCCTGACATCGCAGCCCCTCTGGCAAGGCGCGCAGGATCGTTTCTTCGGACAGCCCCTCAGGAAGCTCCAGAAACCGAGCCCCAAGACCCAAATTCTGGCCAAGCTTGGGGACCGTATCGCCGCAGTTGCGGTTGAAGATCAGGCGACCGAAACGGTCGATGATTGCGAGGCCGTCGTTCGGACCGATGGCCCTTGGAAAATGCCCGATGGTCTCTTCCATCAGGCGCATGTTGAGCAGAGATTGCTCCTGCGCGATCGCGACTTCGATGTCACGGGCCGCAGTCGCCGCGAAGGCGGCGTTGTGCTTTTGAAAGATCGTGGTCAGACCGCTGAGGTTGATGATGCCGATCACGGTCTGGTCTACCGGATCACGGATCGGGGCGGCGGCGCAACTCCAGGCCTTCATGCCCTCGCAAAAGTGCTCGTCACCGTGCACATAGACCGGCTCGCCCATGAAGAGCGCAGTCCCGATGCCATTGGTTCCGGCCGCATCCTCACTCCAGACGCCGCCCACCGTCAGGTTGATCTTGCTTGCCTTGGTCAGCGTCGAAGTGTCGCCGACGGTATCGAGGATCACCCCGTTTCGGTCGGTCAGGATCAACATCGCTTCTGCGCCCGACAGCAAGGCACCGATCTGGTTCAGCGATGCCAGCGTAGCACGACGCAATTCGGCATTGTCATGCGCCGACTTGCTCATAGGAAGACGACTTTCCAGAACCGGTGCCGCGAATTGCTCCGGCTTTACGCCGACGGTATTGGACCTTTGCCAAGACTGGTAAATGACCGACCGAACTCCGGTCAAAGGCAGACTGGGCGTGTTGCGATTGGCCAGAAAACGGTTCCACGCCTTGGTGGTCTCGCGTGGATCGAAGGTGGCAAAGTCAAACCCGAGATTAGAGCCCGAGCTGCGCGAGTGCTCATTCGAACTCATAATTAAATCCCCTCCCGTGGATTTAATTCGAGCCACTTTCAAAGTGGCACGGATAGCCTTTCCGCATCGTTGCGGCGTGATCGACAGATCGTGATCATGCGATCCCAAGTCTGGATTTTAGGTCTCGTGCGAGTTCTTCCTCTGGATAGTCCCGGTTGATCACCCGGCCTGCCAGATCTTCGATCTTGGTCTGCAAGTCAGGTGCCAGCGGGCTGATGAACCCGTTTTCAGCCGAAGCGAGCAGAAAGCGGACCGCCCCGTCGATCCGCTTCAACTGGCCCAGGAAATGGACCTGAACCCCCGAATGGGCGTCTGCGACGACGACGCGACCATTCGAACTGATCCGAAGATAGGGCTCGGGCTCGTCGGCGACGCGCGGTCCTGCCTGGTCGACGATGATCAGGCCCTCCGGCTGCGGCGGCGGTGCGGCACGTTTGGCCTTGTCGGCCGAGTACTTGCCGCCACTCAGGGTATCCGCCAGTTTTTCGATCGTGCCCCAGTTGCGCTGAAGATGCTGCCGCGCCTGGACATCCTCGGCGCGCGGGCCGCTTTTCTTGGAAAAGATGTCCAATCCCGTTCCTCCCCGATGCCGCTCTTCGGTTGCTTTGGTCGCATGATTTTTGGGCGGTAAGCGAACACGCTATCACAGTGATTGAGCTATGCCCGAAGCATTGTTTTCGACGGCACAAGATCCGCCGATCTGTAACAGAGCGTTACACTTTGCCCGGTTGCGCCACGGTCAGTTTTGCCGGGCTGGCCCGCCCTGCGGCCCCTTCGCGCCCATCCGACCTTCGCTGATCCAGCGTGCGGCCAGCACGAATGCGCCCGTGGCGAACTCTCTGCCATGTGCCGCGATCATCTCTTCTCCGACCAGGGCAATGCGCTGAAAGAACGCATCTTTGCTGCGCTCTTCGTCGGTCAGCTCGATAGTTTGAGGTATCGGCATGGTCGTCATTCTCCCGTGGGTTTGAACATGGCTTCAGGAAATTCGACAAGCGCAGCAGAGCCATCTGCACCGGCGAGGGCGAGGAAATTTCCGCATCCGGACCAAGCGATGTCGCGAATCGCCGCACCCGTGTTTTCTCGCAAGAGAATCTCGGTCGGTTGTCCGATTTCGGCCAGGCTGACCAGACCGTTCGCGTAGCCGACGGCAACCAGGTTTCGCGTCGGACAGGTCGCGATCGCATCGATCAGGATCAGGCCGGACTTGCCGCTGATCAGGTTCTGCCGTCCCTTAAGGGACCATGCAGCGGGTCGGTATGCGCCAGAGGCCACGACGGTCTGCCTCGCAAGGTTGAAGCCGACGGAACGGACAGCCGCCGGAAAACTGCCGAAATGCTGCATTTCCGTCCCGTCTCCAGCCATCAGGCAGAAGCCGTCGGTTTCCAGCAGCACCGAAAGATGCATCCCGTCGTCGCTCCACACTGCTACGGTCGGGACGGCGGGCAGGGCAATGTCCCGGGCGACCGGGGTCGTTCCCATCGTCCAAAGCCGCAAACCCTCTGCATGGGCCACCGCCAATGTGCCGCCATCGGGGCTCCAGGCCATCGCATGGACTTGGGCGGGATGCGTTAGGGTCTGGTCATCCTCACTGGTGCCCACCTGCACCAACGACCCATTTGCCCAGGCGATGACCTCACCATCCGGACGCGCTGCAACCGCCTGAATCCGGCCATCTGCCCGCTGAGGCAGGTGAACCGAGATGCCTCCGGGGGTCATCGTATTGATGCGTCCGCTTTCCTTGGCAAAGATGAAGCTGTTCTGCCCGTGCCGCCCGATGGTCGAACTCCGTCCATCGGTATGGTCGGCTTTCCGTAGTGGACTCACATGGCCCTCGCGGGGTGCAATAGTGACACGCCCGCTATCCAGCGCGCGCCGGGTGCGCTGATTGGGAGAGGATTTGTCGCTGGTGCTGGCCAGATGAATGCTGCCGTCGGCACAGCCAAATGCAACGGCGGTGTTGGAGGCGTTGAACAGCACCTCTGTCGCAGGCGAGGGCAATTGCCACTCTCGGGCGATCAGATCGAAAAGTTGCAGATGCGCGCGTTCGTCCTTCATGGTCATGTCCTTAGGATTGGCAGAGTCGGCTGATATCGGCATCGATCTTGGCCAGGATGTCTTCCATCCGCTTGATCTCGCCCTCGGTTTCCGCAAGCTCTGCCTTCGCGGCGCGGTCCTGACCTTGCAGCACGTCCAGAGCCCGCAGAGTACGGTCATTGCCGGGCTGTTCCCCCAGATCGCGCTCTGCAACCATCAGCTCGATCTCCTTGCCGGCTACACGCTGACGGCGGCTGAGCAGCTTGGACGTCTCCTGGCTTAGCAGGATGACCAAGGCGACGCGCATGCGCTGCAACTCGGCCATCCGGATAGAGAATTCGTTCGCGTCGTTCATGGTCGCATCCATGACCTTCCCACGGGACAGCCCGTCAGCATGCACTCTAGGGATTGGGCAGATTATTTTGCATCGAAACTGGAAGTGTAATGTTCCGTTACGGTCGTGTCACAAAGCGTTACACTCAAATTTCCATTAGGTTTCGTGGAACCCGGCACCCTAGGCTTCTCCTACAAATAAGAAGCTGCAGATCGATTCATGCAGCTCAAGAACGAAGGAAGGGAGGCCTTGCGTTGCGAATGAAATTCACAATTTGTGAAACTGATCCAGCGTGTTGGATAGCCATGGCTTCAGATGAAGCTGCGGTTCCCC
>JBKDYO010000057.1:0-7952 GCA_046305855.1 Paracoccaceae bacterium | reverse complement strand
CCGTCCCACAGCATCGTCTCGATCAGCTTCAGTCCCGGCTCACGGCCGCCTTCACGAAGCGCGCTTTCCACAGCGCCTCCTCCCATTCGCCATCGGCGGTCGAGCCATGCGTCAGCCCGCCGCCCACGTTCATCACGATGTCCGACCCCGACACCGACAGCGTCCGGATCGCGACCGAGAAATCGGCATCGCCCTCGGGCGACATCCATCCGATCGCCCCACAATAGACCCCGCGCGCATGGGGCTCGACCTCGCGGATGATCTCCATCGCCCGGATCTTCGGCGCGCCGGTCACCGACCCGCAAGGAAACAGCGCCGCGATCAGCCCGGGCAGGGTCGCAGGCCCCTTCAGCACGCCCTCCACCGTCGAGGTCATCTGGTGGACGGTCCCGTAAGTCTCGATCGCGTAAAGCGCCGGCACCTTGACGCTGCCCACCTTCGACAGGCGCGAGATGTCGTTGCGCAAAAGGTCCACGATCATCAGGTTCTCGGCGCGGTCCTTCTCGGCCCCCTGCAGCTCGGCGATGATCGCCGCATCCTCGGCCGCGTCCTTGCCCCGTGGCCGCGTGCCTTTCATCGGACGGGTGACAATGCGCCCAGCCTCGACCTTGAAGAACAGCTCGGGCGAGCGTGACACCACCACCGGGCCAACCCCCAGATCGACATAGGCCCCGTGTCCCACGGCGCCGGTCCGCCGGAACGCCCCGTAAAGGCCCAGCGCCGACCCCGAGACCAGCCGCGCCGTCATCGGAAAGGTCAGGTTGACCTGATAGCAATCCCCCGCCGCGATATAGTCGAACACCTTGCGCGCGGCGTTGCCATAGGCGCGGCGCCCGATCCGGGGCTCGGGGGCCGTCATGAAGGTCGACCGCCCCTCGGTCGCCGCAAGGTCCAGCGCCGCGTCAGCGGGTCCCGGCCCATCGAAGACTCCCAGCGCCACCAAAGGACCGGGTCGCCTGCGTGGCATCAGCCGGGCAAGCCGCGGCTCGAGCGCAAGGCCCGTCTCATAGGCGACATATCCGGCGACCCAGGCCCCGCTTGCGCGCGCCGCCTCGGCCCGCGCAAGGGCCTGCGGCACTTCAGAGGCGCGCATCGCCACGATCACGGCGCGGGCAGCGTCGAAAAGCGCGGGCTTCTCTCCCGGACCATGTTCGAAAAGGATCACGAGCGGGGGCCCCCGTTGCAGCCGAAGCACTCTCAGATAGGCCGATCCCGGCCGCACCGCCAGCCGTTTCCCCGCCCCATGCAGCACCGAAAACGACGAAGGCCCTCAATTTCCCCGGGTGAACTGCCCGAAAACGCATTCAAAGCTTGCCACTTGATCAAATTCGCGCTTCCATAAAGCCAGTATCGGGCCACCACATGATGTGGCCCGGGCGTAACGAATAACAAAACGAACAATAAAAAGCGTCCAACAACGGTACGAAGGGACAACCAAATGGCTTCCGACGACTATAACGACCATGCCAAGCATGAGGACATGAAGGTCCTTCATGGCATGGGCTACGCGCAGGAGCTGTCACGCTCCATGTCGAAATTCTCGAACTTCGCGATCTCGTTCTCGATCATCTGCATCCTCTCCGGCGGCATCAACTCCTTCGCCCAGGCCATCTCCTCGGTCGGCGGCGCGGGGGCGGGTCTTGGCTGGATCACCGGCTGCATCATCTCGGGGATGTTCGCGCTTTCCATGGCGCAGATCGCCTCGGCCTTCCCGACAGCGGGTGGGCTTTACCACTGGGCCTCGATCCTGGGGTCGCGCTTCTGGGGCTGGCTGACCGCCTGGCTCAACCTGCTGGGGTTGATCACCGTTCTAGGCGCGATCAACATCGGCACCGCCTACTTCTTCGCCGGGACCTTCGGGGCCAACTTCGGCTTCACCGGGACCGACTGGCAGATCGTCGGCTTCGTCGCCGTCATCACCATCATCCAGGCGATCTTCAACCATATCGGCATCAAGGCCACGACCTTCCTGACCGACATCTCGGGCTACATCATCTTTGCGACCACTGCCGTGCTGGTGCTGGCCTGCCTCTACTTCGCGCCGGCCCTCGACATCACCCGGCTCTGGACCTTCACCAACTACTCAGGTGAGGCTGGCGGCAACGTCTTCCCGGCCAACGAAAGCATGGGCTACCTCTTCCTCCTCTGCCTTCTGCTGCCGGTTTACACCATCACCGGCTACGACGCCTCGGCGCATACCTCCGAGGAAACCAAGAACGCCGCCATGTCGGTGCCGAAGGGCATCGTCTCGGCTGTGCTTTGGTCCTCGCTGATCGGCTGGATCATGATCTGCTCGATCACGCTGGCGATCCCGGACATGAATGCTGCGGCGGCCCAGGGTTGGGGCATGTTCTTCGGCACGATGGACGCGATCATGCCTGCGGGCCTGAAACTGGCGATCTACTTCTTCATCCTGATTGCCCAGCTGCTGTGCGGTCTGGCCACCGTGACGTCGGCCAGCCGGATGCTCTTCGCCTTCTCGCGCGATGACGGTGTCCCGGGCTTCTCGAAGGCACTGGCCACCGTGTCGCCGAAGTACCGGACCCCGGTGAACGCGATCTGGACCTCGGCTGTGCTCTGCATCCTCTATGTGATGCTGGCGCTGTCGATCAAGGTGGCGGGCACCTCGATCTACGTGATCGTGGTGAACTCGACCCTGGTCTTCCTGTTCCTGTCCTTCACTATCCCGCTGATCGCGGCGATGATGAACTATGGCGGGCCGAAGTGGCCGAACCCCGGCCCGTGGGCGCTTTCTGCGGGGCTCTACAAGCTTGTCACGGTGCTCGCGGTTGTTGGTATGGCCGTGATCCTCTTCATCGCTGTCGCCCCCCCGAACGAGCGCGTGCTCTACGTCGTCCTCGGCTTCATCGCTCTGGCGCTGGTGCTGTGGTTCACCGTGGAAAACCGCCGCTTCGAGGGCCCGCCGACGGGTGAACGCATCGCCAAGCGCCAAGCCGCGATCAAGGCTGCCGAAGCTGCGGTCGGCGAGACAGGCTGAGGCACAAGAAACGCGACGAAAGGCCGGGGGTTTCCCCGGCCTTTTTCATTGGCGGCCAGCCCGAATTCGCCCCTTGCACCCCGGCCCCGCATGGCTATAACCCGCGAAGTTTTGCGCAATAGGTGGGGGCTGACATGCCGAAGCGGACCGATATCAAGTCGATCATGATCATCGGCGCGGGTCCCATCGTCATCGGACAGGCCTGCGAGTTCGACTACTCGGGCGCCCAGGCCTGCAAGGCCCTGCGTGAGGAAGGCTACCGGGTCATCCTGGTCAACTCGAACCCGGCGACGATCATGACCGACCCGGGTCTCGCCGACGCGACCTACATCGAGCCGATCACCCCGGAAGTCGTCGCCAAGATCATCGAAAAGGAACGCCCGGACGCGCTTTTGCCGACCATGGGCGGGCAGACCGGCCTGAATACCGCGCTGGCGTTGGCAGACATGGGCGTGCTGGACAAGTTCGGCGTGGAACTGATCGGCGCCAAGCGTGAGGCCATCGAGATGGCCGAAGACCGCAAATTGTTCCGTGAGGCAATGGACCGGATCGGGTTGGAAAACCCCAAGGCCACGATCATCGCAGCGCCCAAGAAAGCCGACGGCAAGTATGACATCGCCGCAGGTGTGGCCGAGGCCATCGCCGCCATCGAATACGTCGGCCTCCCCGCCATCATCCGACCTGCCTTCACCCTTGGCGGCACCGGCGGCGGCGTCGCCTACAACCGCGACGACTATGAGGCTATCGTGAAGTCCGGCCTCGAAGCCTCGCCCGTAGCGCAGGTGCTGGTCGACCAGTCGCTGCTCGGCTGGAAGGAATACGAGATGGAGGTGGTCCGCGACAAAGCCGACAACGCCATCATCGTCTGCTCCATTGAAAACGTCGACCCGATGGGCGTCCACACTGGCGACTCGATCACCGTCGCCCCGGCGCTCACCCTGACCGACAAGGAATACCAGATCATGCGCAACGGCAGTATCGCCGTCCTGCGCGAGATCGGGGTGGAAACCGGCGGCTCCAACGTCCAATGGGCGATCAACCCCGCCGACGGCCGCATGGTCGTGATCGAGATGAACCCGCGCGTGTCACGGTCCTCGGCTTTGGCGTCGAAAGCCACCGGTTTCCCCATCGCCAAGATCGCCGCCAAGCTCGCCGTCGGCTACACGCTGGACGAACTCGACAACGACATCACGAAAGTGACCCCGGCGTCCTTCGAACCCTCCATCGACTACGTCGTCACCAAGATCCCCCGCTTCGCCTTCGAGAAATTCCCTGGCTCCGAACCGAACCTGACCACCGCGATGAAGTCGGTCGGCGAAGCGATGGCCATCGGCCGCACCATCCACGAGTCGATGCAGAAGGCCCTCGCGTCGCTTGAAACCGGACTCACCGGCTTTGACGAAATCGCCATCCCCGGCGCGCCCGACCGCACCGCCATCGTCAAGGCCCTCGGCCAGGCCACCCCCGACCGCCTCCGCGTCATCGCCCAGGCCATGCGCCACGGGCTGACCGATGACGAGATCAACCAGATCACCGCCTTCGACCCCTGGTTTCTCGCCCGCATCCGCGAGATCATCGACACCGAAGCGCAAATCCGCAAGGACGGCCTGCCCACCAACGCCGAAGCCCTGCGCAAACTGAAGATGATGGGCTTCACCGACGCCCGCCTCGCCAAACTCACCGGCCGGGACGAGGCGCAAGTCCGTCGCGCAAGAACCCGCCTCGGCGTCACCGCCGTCTTCAAGCGCATCGACACCTGCGCCGCCGAGTTCGAGGCCCAGACCCCCTACATGTATTCCACCTACGAACACCCCGCGATGGGCGATGTGGAGTGCGAATCCCGCCCCTCGAAGGCCAGGAAAGTCGTCATCCTCGGCGGCGGGCCGAACCGGATCGGCCAGGGGATCGAGTTCGACTACTGCTGCTGCCACGCCTGCTATGCGCTCACCGCCGCGGGCTATGAGACCATCATGGTCAACTGCAACCCCGAGACGGTTTCCACCGACTACGACACCTCCGACCGCCTCTACTTCGAACCGCTGACCCTGGAACACGTCCTCGAAATCCTGCGGGTCGAGCAGGAGAATGGCACCCTTCACGGCGTCATCGTCCAGTTCGGCGGCCAGACGCCCCTGAAACTCGCCAACGCGCTGCACGCCGAAGGCATCCCGATCCTCGGCACCACGCCCGACGCCATCGACCTTGCCGAAGACCGTGAGCGCTTCCAGCAGCTCCTCCACAAGCTTGGCCTCAAGCAGCCGCACAACGGCACCGCCCGCAGCCGCGATGAGGCCTTCACCGTCGCCAAAGATGTCGGCTACCCTCTCGTCATCCGCCCCTCCTTCGTCCTTGGCGGCCGCGCGATGGAGATCATCCGCGACGACGCCCAACTGGAACGCTACATCACCACCGCCGTGCAGGTCTCCGGCGACTCGCCCGTCCTCCTTGACAGCTACCTCTCTGGTGCGGTCGAGGTTGACGTCGATGCGTTAAGCGACGGTAAAGCCGTGCATGTCGCTGGAATCATGGAACATATCGAGGAAGCCGGCGTCCACTCTGGCGACTCGGCCTGCTGCCTCCCGCCGCACCAGCTGTCGGCGGAAACCGTCGAGGAACTGAAACGCCAGACCGTCATCATGGCCCTCGCCCTCAACGTCGTCGGCCTGATGAACGTTCAATTCGCGATCAAGGACGGCGTGATCTACGTCCTGGAAGTGAACCCCCGCGCCAGCCGCACCGTGCCCTTCGTCGCCAAGGCCACCGACTCGGCCATCGCCTCCATCGCCGCCCGCCTGATGGCCGGTGAGCCCCTGTCGAACTTCCCGATGCGCGCCCCCTACCCCGCCGGCGTCGGCCCCGACAGCCCGCTGCCCCTCGCCGACCCACTGACCCTCGCCGACCCGAACACCCCCTGGTTCAGCGTCAAAGAGGCCGTCCTCCCCTTCGCCCGCTTCCCCGGCGTCGACCCTGTCCTCGGGCCGGAAATGCGCTCCACCGGCGAAGTCATGGGCTGGGACCGCACCTTCGCCCTGGCCTTCCTCAAGGCCCAGATGGGTGCCGGGACGATCCTTCCGACCGAGGGCCGCGTCTTCCTGTCGGTCAAGGACATGGACAAGACCCCGGCCCTCGCCGCCGCCGCCCGCGACCTTGTGGCGATGGGCTTCGTGATCGTCGCCACCAAGGGCACCGCGAAGTGGCTGGCCGGGCAGAACGTGCCATCGGAGGCCGTCGCCAAGGTCTACGAAGGCCGCCCGAACATCGTCGACCGGCTGAAGAACAACGACATCGCTTTGGTGATGAACACGACCGAGGGCACGCAGGCCGTGTCCGACAGCCGGGATATCCGGCGGGTCGCGCTGATGGACAAGATCCCGTATTTCACGACGGCAGCGGCGAGCGTGGCGGCCGTAGCGGCGATGAAGGCCCGGGGCGAGGGGTATGGGGTGCGGACGTTGCAGGGGTGAGAGATGCTAAGAGAGCAGATGGATGATCTCCTAATTGAGATAAGGGCTGCAAAGCGCCAAAGAGATTTTGCGCCTTACATTGTACTGGGATTTGCACTGTTTTTCGGATTCTTGAACGGCGAGGACGTTTGGGGACGGCCAAGCATCAGCATGAAGGAAGGGTTCCTAGGCTTTGCTGTTCTTCTGCTGATTTATGGAGTTTTTAGCATCAAGGTTGCCATACTCCAGACTGAGTTACGTGCGCTCTCGCGGGAGTACTGGGGATCGGGCACGAAAGCTCCACAAGACGACGGTCTGTGATAGGAATTGTGTCCTTCATTCTGCGCTAAAGCTTGATGCAGAATGAACAGTTTAGCCGCATCACAGTTGTCCCCGTACTCAGGCCGCACCCCAAGAAACGCTATCGCCCGTGCAGGGTCGCCGTTCTTCCCGCGCTTCAACATAGAACTCCGCCGCCCCCTGTGCGCCGATCTTCGGCGTTGGCATGCGTGATGTATTGATTGACCGACATCCCCTTCTTTGCTGCGAATTCCACGACCGCCTAATTCAGCGAGCGTAGGATGGGTGCCAACCCACCTCACACGCAATTTCGCCCGATTTGTCCCGCGACAAATCGGGCCGCGCCTGCCTGCCCCTGGCAGGCGCGTTTCCGCGCCCGCCCAGCCAGGCGCGCCCCAATTTCCAACCGTCCAGGCAAGCTGAACACCCCTTGCCTTCCGGCTTGCGCCTTCAGGCAATCGGGTCGGGCGACTGTCCACTGGACAGTCGCTTTTCCGACCCTCTGACAGGCGTCCACCTGTCGTCCCCGCGAAAGCGGGGACCCATCTTGCGCCGATTGGCTCCCTGCTTTCGCGGGGATGACAGCAGTAAAGACGCCTTCATTCAAAAGTTAACACCACCCTAACAGAAAATCCCAACCCCCTGAACTCCCTACGAAACTCCATTTTGTCCACCGTGGACACATCCCACCACAAGGTCGCTTTCCGCCCCCAACCCGTCCCCTCCGGCTTGGAAACCCCGCCCCGGCCCGCTACTCTCCGGCCCCAAAGGAGACCCCCATGACCCGCGAGACGACCCTCTCCCTGATCCACCGCTACTACGACGCCTTCAATGCCGGCGACCCCGAGGGGATGCTCGCCTGCCTGACCGACGACATCGAGCACCGGGTGAACGAGGGCGGGCACCGGATCGGGACGGCCAAGTTCCGGGACTTCTGCAGCCACATGGGGGTCAGCTACCGGGAGCAGCTGCGGGACCTCACCATCTTCGCCACCGACGACGGCTCCCGGGGGGCGGCCGAGTTCGTCGTCCACGGGGAGTATCTGAAGACCGACCCCGGCCTGCCCGAGGCGAAGGGCCAGACCTACATCCTCCCCGCCGGGGGGTTCTTCGAGGTCAGGGGCGGCCTCATCTCCCGCATCACCACCTTCTACAACCTGAACGACTGGGTCCAGCAGGTCAGCCGATGAACATCGACGAGATCGACGTCC
>JBKDYO010000056.1:0-16387 GCA_046305855.1 Paracoccaceae bacterium | reverse complement strand
CAGGAGTTTGCCGCCCGTCACGACGCCGCCTGCGACGCCGGTCCCGAGGATGAGGCCGACGGCGGGGTCGGCCCCTTTGGCGGCGCCCAGCACAGCCTCGGACAGGGTCAGGGCGCGGCAGTCGTTGATCCAGGCGATCGGGCGGGTGGCCGCTGTGGCGACATCGGCGGGGAAAGGATGGCCGGTCGCGGGAAGGTTCGACGTGAGGGCGAGGCCGGACGCCGGGTTGATAAGACCCGCCGCCGAGATGCCGATGGGGAGGCCGGGCGCGTGGGCATCGCACCAGTGGATTGCAGCGGCCATGGCAGTGACGAGGGATGGGTAATCCTGCGGTGTGGGCCAGCGCTGGCGCGCCTGAAGACCCCAGTCGGGGGCGAAGACCTGCGCCTCGATCTTGGTGCCGCCGAGGTCGATGCCGGCTGCGGTCATGGTTGCACCGGGTGGAGTTTGACGCCGGAGACGACGCGGGTGAGGGTGCCAAGGCCCGCGAAGGGATTGTCGACGTTCAGGCCAAGCGCATCCGACCAGGTGACGGCGAGGACTTGGGCGAGGGCGACGTAGAGGGGGGCGGACCAGAGGTCACCATAGGGCTGCAAGATCTCGGGCGCTGTCACGATGGACTGGGGGAACTGGGTGCGAAGCTCGGCCAGAAGGTCCTCATCATAGGCGCGGGTGTGGGGGTCGAGGGAGCGGAAGAGCCAGAGGTCGGTTCCGGGGGTGGTGAAGCTCTTGGGGCCGTGGCGGAAGCCGAGGGTCGAGTCCCAAAGGGCGGGGATCTGGCCGGCGGCAAGCTCCATCACTTTCAGCGCGGCTTCGCGTGCGGCAAAGGCGAGGGGGCCGGAGCCCATGAAGACGGCGCGGGCGGGTCGGCGGGCGGTTGCGGCGTGGGCGGTGAAGTGGGGAAGGAGGGTTTGCAGGGAGTCGGCAAGCGCGGCGAAGCGTCGGGCAGTCTGAGAGGCCGGGAGCGTGGTGTCAAACAGGGCTGCGGCGGTGAGGAGCATGGTGGAGAAGCTGGAAGTCATCGCGAAGCCCTGGTCGTGGGTGGCTTCGGGCAGGGTGATGACTTTCGCGCCGGGCCTGAGGCCAAGGGCGGACTGGCCGTTGCAGGTGATGTTGAGGCGTGGCCAGCTGGGGGCAAGGGCGTCCAGCGCGTCGAGAAGGCCGATGGATTCGGTCGAATTGCCCGAACGGCCGAAGCTGACGATGAGTTTGGCCTCACCGCGCAGGTAGGCACGGGGGCGGGCGACGATGTCGG
Source organism: Paracoccaceae bacterium (assembly GCA_046305855.1). GTDB lineage: Bacteria > Pseudomonadota > Alphaproteobacteria > Rhodobacterales > Rhodobacteraceae > Tabrizicola. The sequence goes on along the minus strand of JBKDYO010000056.1, from coordinate 15,132 downwards.
TCGTGGGGACCGAGCGGATGCGGAGCCCGGGCTGGCCTTCGAGGCCTGCCGCGAGGATGTCGCCGATGTAGGCAGAAGTGCCTGCGCCGCAGAACCAGACCTCGGTGACCTTCGTGGCCGCGATCCACTGGCGGAGGTCGGCCACGGGCAGCGTCGCACCCCAGCCGCGCCAGATTTGCGGTTGGGACAGGATTTCCCGTCCGGTGGCGTGGCGGGCGAGCTCGGTCATCTTGTCTGCGTCACTTTGGAGAGCGTGGCCGGGCGGTCGGGGTCGTGGCCGAGGGCGAGCGCGGTTCTGAGGGCGAGGGGGTAGGTCAGGATGAGAAGGGCGGCTGCTGCGGCGGCGGGGGTGAGGTGCGTGGCCCCGACGTCGGAGGGGCGGAGGCGGAAGACCGTGCCGCCTGCCGCACGGAAGCGGGTCTCGGCGGTGTCGAGGCTGGCCTGCACGTCGGGCTGTTCGGTGTCGAGGATCAGGATCAGAAGCGGGTTGGTGACAAGCTGCAGCGGGCCGTGGAGGACTTCGGATGACGAGTAGGCCTCGGCATGAAGGGCGCAGCATTCCTTGATCTTCAGCGCCAGTTCCTGTGCCGCGCCAAAGCCGGTGTCGCGGCCAATGACATAGACATGGGAGGCGCGGAGGAGGGCGGCGAGGATGGCGCGGGTCTGTGGAAGTTCCTTGTCCCGAAGCGCGGCGATCGCCTTGGCCGAGGCTGCGGCACGGGGGGCGTAGAGTGGGACGAGGGCAGACAGCAGGGCCATGCCGCCCGCGATGGCACCGATCACGGACTTGGTGGCAGGGACGGCAAGTTCGGGGCCGGCACCGATGCGGAAGGTCGCGTGGGCCTCGGCCTCGACGGGGCTGCCGGGCGCGTTGGTGAGGGCAAGGACCGTGGCTTTGGCGGCCTTTGCGCCCTTGGCGGAGCGGACGAGGTCGTCAGAGGCTCCGGATTGCGAGACGACGAGGACGGCGCTGTCGGCCAGCCGGACGCCCTGGCCGACCGAGAAGATCGAAGGGGGGAGCGATGTGGCGGGCAAGCCGGTTTCGCGCATGATCTCGTAGGAGAGGATGTTGGCAGCGGCGTCGGAGGAGCCGCGGGCGACAGTGTAGAATGCGCGGAGGTTAGAGAGGTCGGGAAGCGTGACGGGCTGCGCGACAGAGGCCGCGAAGACCGCCGGGGCTTCGGCGATCTCGCGCGACATGTGCTGGCCTGCGTCGGGGGCGAGGTCGATCATTTCGGGGGCCGGGCGTCTGTTGAATTGAGCGCGTGCCGCGCAAGCCTTGTGTCTCGCCGTTTTGCGTGAAGGACGCAAAACGGCTCGGGTGCGCGCGCCGCGCGGGGATATTTGGGGACAGATGAACGCGAGCGAGGGGTCATTGGCGAAGCCCGTGGGCGTCGAGTTTGGCCCAGGTGTCGGTGAGGTCGACGATCTGGCCGGTGGTGCGGGCCTGGTCCAGCGCTATCGCCGCGATGCCGGCTTCCATCGCGTCGAGGATCGAGACGGGAAGTCCGTCGGCCGTGCCGCGCAGATAGGCGGTGATGTCGCGGCACATGAGTTGGTCGGCGCCATAGTGGGCACCCTTCATCGCAGCGCCTTGCGTGTAGTCGTGGTCGGCCAGGCGGCGGCCGTCGCGGGCGGTGACTTTCAGGAATCCGCGCACGAAGTCGCCTTCGGCCATGCCATGCGTGCCCATGATACAGAAGCGGCGGTGTTCATCGGGGACGTTGAGGTTGGTGTGGAAGGCAAGGCTGGCGCCGGTCTCGTACTGCAGGATCGCGGTCTGGTAGTCGATGATGTCACCGTCCGACAGGAAGGGGTCGTCGGTGGATTCCCAGACTGATTTCTTGACGTGGAAGATTTCAGCCTCGGCGTTGGACTTGGGCGCGTTTGCCGGGACAAAGCTTTTCCGGCCGCCGAAGCTGGCGACGCGGGCGGGGCGGGACCCGGTGACCATGTTGTAGATGTCGAGGTCGTGGCAGCATTTTTCCAGCATGAAGCCGCCGGCAAGATCGGTGCACCGCCGCCAGTCGCGCATGAAGAAAGCGCCATGGTAGGGGCCGATGTGTTCGTTTGCTTCCAGGCTGGTGACATCGCCCAGCCAGCCTGCGGCCATGGCGGCGCGGAGGTCGACCATGTGCTGCGAGTAGCGCAGGACGAGACCGACCATCGCGCGTTTGGTGCCGCCGTGCTTGGCCAAGAGGCGGCCGAGTTCCAGGGTTTCCTCGATCGAGACCACCACCGGCTTTTCGGTGAAGACCTGCACGCCAGCCTCGAGCCCCAGGCGGATCTGGTCGAGGTGGAAGATGTTCGGTGAGAAGACGCAGTAAAGATCGGGCTTTGCGTCCGACAGCATCGCCTCTACGGACGGATAGCGGGGGGTGTCCTCGCCAATCATCTCCAGATGCGTGGGCTGGGGGTCGTAGTAGCCGACGATCTCGGCTTCCGGCATTTCCTGCCTGAGCGTGGTCAAGACGTGACCCGCCCGCAGGCCGATGCCTGAGGTGACGATCCGCATTCTGTTCTCCTTCTTCAGGCGGCGAGGGCCGGGGCCTGCCGCCGCCGCATCACGCGGCCTTCGGCGTCAAAGACATGGGCATCGGCGGGCGCGAAGGTCAGGCCCACGGCTTCGCCTTCATGCACGGTGGTGTCGCCCGGAAGTGCTGCGCAAAGCTTGAGCCCGTCGCCAAGCATGCCGTAGGCGATCGCGGTGCCGCCCAGCCGTTCCAGAACCCGAAGCCGCATCGACAACCCGTCACCAAGGCGCAGGTTTTCCGGGCGGACGCCGATTTCGACGCGGTCGCCGCTGCGGGCGGTGCCGGGATCGACCGGGATCGTCATCCGGGCCCCGCCGGGGAGGGTGACAGAGATGCCATCGGCCCCGGTGTCGGCGATCGTCGCGGGCAGGAGGTTCATGTTGGGCTGGCCGATGAAGGTCGCGACGAACTTGGTCGCGGGGTGGTGGTAAAGCTCCATCGGGGTGCCGAACTGCTCGATCCGGCCCTTGTTCAGCACGACGATGCGGTGCGCCATGGTCATCGCCTCGATCTGGTCGTGGGTGACATAGACCATCGTGGCATCAAGGTCGCGTTGCAGGGCGGAAAGCTCGACCCGCATTTCGCCACGGAGGGCCGCGTCCAGGTTCGACAGGGGTTCGTCGAAAAGGAAGACCTTGGGGTTGCGCACGATGGACCGGCCGATGGCGACGCGCTGGCGTTGGCCGCCCGACAGCTGGCCGGGTTTCAAGGACAGCTTTTCCGTCAATTGCAGGATGTCGGCGGCGCGGGCGACCTTCTGCTTCACCTCGGCCTCGGGCAGGCGGGCGACGCGCAGGGGGAAGGCGATGTTTTCGTAGATCGAAAGGTGCGGGTAAAGCGCATAGCTTTGGAACACCATCGAGATGCCGCGGTCGACCGGGGCTGCGTCCGACACATCGGCGCCGTCGATCAGGATGCGACCTGTCGTGGCGGCTTCGAGCCCGGCGATGATGCGCAGAAGGGTGGACTTGCCGCAGCCCGAGGGGCCGACGAAGACCACGAATTCCTTGTCGCGGATCGCAAGGTCGATGCCGGACAGCACCTTGTGCGTCCCGAAGTCCTTGGTGATGGAGGTAAGGTCAAGCGTGGCCATGAGCGTATCCGACAGGGAGAAGGGGGCGGGCCGCACGCGATGCGGCCCGCCGGGAGGGTTTACTGGATCGCCTTGATGCCTTCGGCAGCTTCGGTGACCGCAGCGTTGATGTCGGTCAGTTCACCGAGGATCACACCCTGGATCATGTTGGTGAAGACCGCCTGCAGCGACGCGAAGTTGTAGACCATCGGCTCGGGGCTGCCGGTCGCGGTGGTGTCGAGGAACAACTTCCACTCGGGCTTGGTGTAGTACAGATCAGCAATGCCCAGCGATTCATACTTCTGGATCGGCGGCAGACCCCATTCCGCGTCCAGGCTGTACTGCGCGGCACCCGAGGTCAGGTGAGCGGCCAGTTTCATCGCTTCGGCCTCGACGCCCGAACCTTTGAACACCGCGATCGAGTCGGTGATCAGGATCGAACCGGAATCGCCCGAAGGACCATGCGGGATCGGACCGGCCAGGAACTTCTTGGCAGCGTGCTGTCCCATGCCCCAGGGGCCGGTGACATACATGCCGATCTTGCCGTCTTCGAACAGCGCCTGCAGGTTGCCGCGTTCCAGTGCGGTCGCGCCTTCGGCCATCACCGGCACGAGGTCGGCGTAAAGCTGCAGCGTCTCACGCGCCGGGACGTCGTCGAACTTGATCTCGCCCGAGACGGTATCGACCACGGTGCCGCCGTTCGAGTACATGAAGTCCAGGAACATGTGCATCGTGTTGTCGAAATCCTTGCCCGCGATGCCGATGCCCGCGATGCCGGTCTTTTCCTTGATGGCAGCGGCTGCAGCCTTCATTTCTTCCCAGTCAGCGGGAACCTTGCACTCAAGGCCAGCCTGTTCGAAGAGCTCACAGTTCACGAACATCGCCTTGTTCGAGAAGGCGTGCGGGAAGCCCCAGCGCTTGCCGCCGTCTTCGACGGTGGACAGGATGCCGGGCTGGTAGGCTGCTTCCTGTTCGGGGGTCAGTTCGATCGGCAGGATCTGGTCGGCCTTCGACAGCTGCTTGAGGAAGCGCGAGCCGATATAGGCCAGCGCGGGCGGGTCACCGGCAGCGGCCATCTGCATGGCCTTTTCCGAGCAGGTGCCCCAGGGCAGGAATTCAAGGTTGACCTTGATTTCGGGGTTCGCGGTCATGAACGCTGCGACGGCGTCCTTCTCGGCCTGCCGTTCGTCGCCGCACATGATGTAGTGCACGTCCTTGGCCAGCGCCGGAAGGGCGGTTGCGCCCATCAGGACGCCTGCGAGCGCCAGTTTGTTCAGTGTGGTCATGGGTAGCCTCCTTGTTGATTGGTCTGTCATTCTTTGACTGCCCCCGCCGTCAGACCGGCGACGAGGTAGCGTTGCAGGAACAGGAACACGACGAGGACGGGCGTGATCCCGGTAAGGGCGGCGGCCATCATCATGTTCCATTCGACATTCTGGTAGCCGATGAACTGCAAGAGGCCGACGGGCAGGGGATGCAGGTCGCCGTTCGAATTGAAGGTGACGGCGAAGAGGTATTGCTGGGCGTAGGCGGTGATGAAGACGGTGGTTGCGACCACGACAAGGCCCGGCCCGGCCAGCGGCAGGATCACCCTACGCAGCGTGTAAAGCCGCGAGGCCCCATCCATGTAGGCGGCCTCCTCCATCTCTTTCGGGATCTTCTCCAGATAGCCGCGCAGAAGCCAGATGCCGGTCGGGATCAGGAAGGCGACCCCGGGGATGATCATCGCCCAGTAGGTGTTCAGAAGGCCCAGCTGGCGCATCAGCTTGTAGAGCGGGATCAGGAGGACGGCGCCCGCGAACATGTTGACCGACAGAAAGAGGCCCAGCGACTGCGTCTTGAATGGAAAGTCGAGACGGGCATAGGCATAGGCGGCGGGCACGATCACGATCATCGAGATCACGGTCACGGCGGTCGCGATGAAGATCGAGTTCCAGATGTAGCGGCCAAGATTCGGCACACGCTCCCACATGCGGGTATAGGCGTCGAAGCTGAAGTCGTCGGACCAGAACTGGTAGGGCGAGCGGAAGATGTGGTTCAGCGGCTTCAGCGAGGTCATGAACATCTCGAAGAAGGGCAGGAGGATGAAGATCAGGAACACTCCGATCCCGAAGTAGATGCCGATCTTCTGCAGCAGGGTGTAGCGGTCCATCATGTCACTTCACCCCGTACTTGCGGTTCACGCGGCCAAGGACCCAGAGGTAAAGCAGGCTGAATAGCGCCAGCATGATCACGATGATCACCGCGCGGGCCGCGCCTTCGCCGAATTGCAGGTTGGCGATGGCGACTTTGTAGGTGTCGATGATCATCGTCGTGGTGCCGCCACGCGGGCCGCCTTGCGTCAGGATCCAGATGATCTCGAAGCTGTTGAAGGTCCAGATCGCCGACATCAGCGCCATCGACACGATCACCGGCATGATCTGCGGGATGGTGATGCGGCGGAACCGGTACCAACGGCTGGCGCCATCAACCCAGGCGGCCTCGTAAAGGTCGCGGGAGACGCCCTGCATGGCCGCGAGGAAGAACAGCGTCACCATCGGCGTGCCGACCCAGGCATCGGTGACGATGGCCGACCAGAAGGCCGAGTTTCTGTAGGCGAGGAAGGCGAAGGGGCCGTCGGTGATGCCGATGGTTTGTGCCACGCCCGAGATGATCCCGAAGTCGCCGTTGAAAAGCCAGAGCCAGCCGAGGCAACCCATGGCAATCGGAATCACCCAAGGCGGCATGATCAGGATGCGGAACAGCGCCTGTCCGGGGACGACCGCCATCAGAAGGCTGGCCCCGATCAGGCCGAGGACGAGCTTGAGGCTGACCGAAAAGAACATCCAGACGAAGGTGCGGACGATGATCTCGCCGAACTTTCCGCCCTGGAACAGCTTCTCGTAGTTGGCAAAGCCCACATACTCCTCGCCCGCCAGCGAGGCGTTGGTGAAGGACAGGCGGATCGTCTCGACCAGTGGCCAGGCCACGATGACGGCGATGAACAGGACCGCAGGCGCGATCAGGGCCCAGGCAAAGGCGCGGTCGGACAAGGCCTTGCGGCGCAACCGTTGTGGCGCGGCGGTGCCTTCTGCGACCAGTGTCATGCACATTCCCCTTGGCTCGCGACCGGGGCGTGGCAGCCCGAATCGTCTGATTGGCCTGACGATACCAAAAATTCGCAGCTATGCTACCAGCATAATACCAATATCACGAAAAAACCGGACCAACTGCAGTTTTCGGCTTGTTTTCCGCTGGATTCTCGGCTCAGAGTGCAGATGTGGAGTGGAATGGTCCTATCCATATAATACCAATTCGGGGGTGGCGGTGGACGACGACCTTGCGCTGTTTCGCCCTGACGCCTGGTTCCGCGCGGGCCGGGGGCCGCGCTATGAGCAGCTGTATCGCCACCTTGCCGCGACCATCGGGGCAGGCGAGCTTGCCCCGGAGACCCAGCTGCCGCCGGAACGCGAACTGGCGCTGATCGCCAATGTCAGCCGGGTCACGGTGCGCAAGGCGGTCAGCCAGCTGGTCGAGGACGGCGTTCTGGAACAACGGCGGGGGGCGGGGACCTTTGTCCGGCCTGCGCGCCCGAAGCTGGAGCAGTCGTTGTCGGCCCTGGTGTCCTTTACCGAATATATGCGACAGCGCGGCAAGACCTCGTCCAGCCGAATTCTCCGGCGCGGGTTGTTCCTGCCGACCCCGGACGAGATGATGGCGCTGGGCCTGTCCGCCGCCGACCGGGTGGCGCGGGTCGAACGCCTGCGCTTTGCCGATGATACGCCGCTTGCGCTGGAATGGTCGTCCTTGCCGACGGATGTTCTGCCCGACCCCGAGGCGGTGGAGACCTCACTTTATGACGTGCTGCGCGCCTCGGGGAAGGCGCCGACGCGGGCCGTTCAAAGGATCACGGCGGTCAATCTGACGGCGGCGGATGCAAAGCTGCTGTTGTTGCCCGAAGGCGCGGCGGTTTTGCGGATCGACCGGACGGCCTATCTGCCCACAGGTCGCCCGATCGAGTTCACGCGCGGGCTCTACCGCAGCGACATCTATGACTTCATTGCCGAATTGAGGTTGGACGCACCATGACACTGACGTTCCGCACCCGCATCGACGGGACGCTCATCCGCTGCGAGATCGGCACGAGCCGCCCCCTGGCCGCGCCGACCTTGTGCTTTTCGCTGATGGCGCCGTCGCGCGTTGTGTCCGGCGGCACGCTGGCCCGCCGGGTTGCCAGCTATGTCGAGGTCGCACTGCCCGACCTTGTGCCCGGAACGGTGCATGAAGTGGTCATGGACCACACCCGCCCGATCTATCCGCCGCGCAACCGGGCCTGGCTGCCCTTGGGTGCCTATCTGCGCGTGGGCAAGGAGTGCCTGCCCCTGCCTTTGGGCAACGATTTGGGACTGCGCGAAGCCGAAGGGCCCACCGCCCTGCCGCTGGCCGCTGACCGGCTTCCGCTGATCCCGCAGCCCGAAGGCTGGGTCCCGACGGGCGGCGCGCTGGATTTCACGGCGCTAGCCCCGGTTCCGGGGTTGGACGCCGTGGCTGACCTTGCCGATCGTCTGGGGCTTGCACCCTTTGTGGCGGCGGGAGGCTCTCCTCTTGCCGTGACCGACGCTGCGGACCTGCCGCCGGACGGCTACCGTCTGACGATCGCTACCGGCGGTCTTGCCGTTTCGGTCGGGGGGCCAGCCGGGCTGCACTATGCCTGCATCACGCTTCTGACCCTGCGTGAGACCGGCGGCGGGCGGCTGCCTTGCGGCGTGATCACCGACCGGCCCCGCTTTGGCTGGCGCGGACAGCACCTTGATTGCGCGCGGCATTTCTTTGGCGTCGATTTCATCCTGCGGCTTCTGGACGTGATGGCGCTGTTGAAGCTCAACCGGTTCCACTGGCATTTCGCCGATGACGAGGCGTTCCGGCTGGAGGTCGAGACGCAACCGCTTTTGTGGCAGCGCACGGCGTTTCGTGGCGAGGGGGAGCTGGTGCCGGGCGTCTTTGGCGGCGGCATCCGGGCGGGTGGCAGTTATTCCAAGGCCGACGTGGCCCGAGTACTGGCGCGGGCCAAGGCCTTGCACATCGAGGTGCTGCCCGAGATCGAGGTCCCGGCGCATGCCCATGCGATGATCAAGGCGGTGCCCGGTCTGCGCGATCCGGGTGACAATGGCGAAGAGGTCTCGATCCAGGGCTATCTCGACAACATCGTCAACCCGGCCGTGCCTGCGACCTGGGACCTTCTTCTGCCGCTAGCGCGCGAGGTCGCGGGGCAGTTCCCGATGGCCGTGCTGCATCTGGGCGCGGACGAAGCACCGCCGGGGGCCTGGGACGGCTCGCCTGCCGTGACGGCGCTGAAGGCGCGCGAGGGCCTGGAGACCTCGGACGATGTGCAGGGCTGGATGCTGGCGAAACTGGCGGCGGCGCTGGCGGAGCGGGGCGTGCGGGTCGCGGCCTGGGAAGAGGCGGCGAAGGGCTGTCAGGGCGGGATCGGCAATGGGGCGCTCCTGTTCAGCTGGACCGGGCAGGGGCCCGGGGTCGAGGCCGCGCGGCGCGGGCATGACGTGGTGATGTGCCCGGCACAGAACGCCTATTTCGACTTGGCGCACACGGATGACCCGGATGATTGGGGTGCGGCCTGGGCAGGCTTTGTGCCCTTGGGAAAGACCGTCGACTGGGACCCGGTGCCGAATGGGGCCGAAGACATCACCCCGCGGATCGCGGGGGTCGAGGCCTGTTTCTGGGGCGAATTCACCACCGAGGATTGGCAGGCCGAAGGCATGATTGCGCCCCGCATCCTGGGGATCGCGACGAAAGCCTGGGAACCGCCGGGGAAGACGGATGCGGCGGCGATCCGGTCACTGGCCGGGCTATACGCTCCGCTGTTCGACCGGATCGGCTGGCGACGGCATCGGGGGGCGTAAGGGCAGACAAACAACGCTGGGGTGAACCTGGTCGGGGTCTGGGCGACAAAGTGGCAATAACTTGGCCAACTGTATCTCAAATGGATACAATTGGCAATTTATGACCCAAAAAGACGTTAATTCTGGGTTAATCCGAGTCGTGCAATCTTTCCTTACCCATCAATTAGGGAGGGAAGAAGTGACCATGAAGAAATTGACTGCTGCAGCTTCTGTTATTGCTCTGGCGATGAGTTTCGCCACCACGGCCTACGCCAACTTCGAATGCATTGAAGAATGCGAGCCAACTGATGGGCCGAAAGGCAACAACGGTTGGGGCAACGGCACAGACGCCGCGCCGGATGGCAGTGGCGGCACCAACAATGGCAGCGACAACGGCGGCACTGCAGACTCAAAGTCCGTGAACGGCACCGGTGCCGACAAGTTCGACGGAAAGTTCGAAGGCCGGTAGGGACCCGACGCCTTTTCATAAAGGAGAATGGCGGCCAGTAATTTGGCCGCCATTTTCAGTTTGTGGTGCCGGAGTCCAGATGCCGCGCCGCCTCTTTCCGGGCGAAGGGCTTCAGGGTCTCGCCATGCCGCTCCAGAAAGTCACGCGCTGCGGGGGCGTCGTGCTTTGACAGGTCGCGCACCCACCAGGCGACAGCTTTCTGGATGAACCAGTCGCGGTCGGGGGCAAGTGTCGCGCACCAGCCCAGAACCCGCGCGCGGATCGCAAGGTCCTGTTCCTTAGGAAAATTCTGCTTGGTCCACGGCAAGGTCATCACCAGCGCCGCGCGGCGCGTCCACATATGCGGGCTGGTCACCCAGGTCTCGACCGTATCCAGCCGCGAGGGGTCGGCCACCAGCCGCTTCTGCCCGGCGATGCTGGCATGGTCCGCGATGGCCCAGGCGTCGAAGTCGGGAACCCAGGACGCGATCAGATCCCAGGCCGCCTGATCGGGCCGGATCCGGGCCTGTGTCAGAAGCTTTGCGGCCGCAACACGGGCTTCGTGGATATCGGTCCGCCAGAGGTCAGCCGCCAGCGCGATCCGGTCATCAAGCGACAGCTCGCTGCGCCAGCGGTCGGTCAGTTCTTCGATCTGCGGGACGGTCACGCCAAGATAGGGGCGCGGGGCTTTGTGGTAGGCCTGCATCTCCTCCGCCTTCGCGGGGTCGGCAAGCACCTGCAGTTCCTCAAGCGGGGTCATCCGGGCCTCCTGGTCACCAGCCTTACCTGCCAGCCCTTTGGCCTAAGGGCAAGTCAGCGGCGGATCACGAAGCGGACCGAAGCGACCGGGATCCCGGCCCGGCTGACCACGGCGTCGTTGATGATGCTGCCGTCGGCATCCGCATAGAGAATATCCTCGAATCCCAAACGGTTGACGCCCGAAGATGATTTGAAATCTGCAGTGTAGGAGAGGCTGATCCTGCCGTTCTCCTCGATCACCACGGCTTCGCCGACCGTATCCTCGCGCTTGCCGGTCCAGCGGCCGGGGCCGGTCTCGGTGAAGACCCAGGTCAGGCGATCCTGCTGCCCGTCGTGATAAAGGAAATCCTCGACCACGGTCAGTGTCCGCGCGCCCTCGCGGCCGGTGACGGTTCCGTTCAGCCGGGCCGTGAAGCGGCGTTCGTCCCCGGTGAGCCAGATCCGGAAATGCCCGCGGCCCGTCGTGCGGCCCCGGAAGGCCGAGACGAGCGTGATCGGCGGGCCAGAGGTCGTCGTCGGGACGGGCGTTCCGGCGCAGGCCGCGAGGGGCAGGGCGGCAAGGCCGAGAAGAAGGGTTCTGCGCTGCATGATTGGCTCCGTTTAAAGGGATACGGCCCGGGCGGGCCGATGGATCAGCGAAGCGGGGTTTCAGAACGAGAAACGCCAGAGCCTGTGACGGCTCTGGCGGGATTTTTGCAGCGAACTCGGCGGATTACTCGACCGTCACCGACTTGGCCAGATTGCGTGGCTGGTCGACATCGGTGCCTTTGGCGATGGCCGTGTGATAGGCCAGAAGCTGCGCGGGGACGGCATAAAGGATCGGTGCCCAATGCGGGTCCACCGTCGGCAGCGTCAGGGTCTTCCAGGTGCCCTGACCCGCGGTCTCGACCCCGTCGGCATCGGACAAGAGCAGCACCTTGCCCTTCCGCGCCATCACTTCCTGCATGTTCGACACGGTCTTGTCAAAGAGCGCATCCTTGGGAGCCAGCACGATCACCGGAACGGCCGCATCGATCAGCGCGATGGGTCCGTGCTTCAGTTCACCTGATGCATAACCTTCGGCGTGGATGTAGCTGATTTCCTTCAGTTTCAGCGCACCTTCCAGCGCAAGCGGGAACATCGGTCCGCGTCCTAGGAACAGCACATCCTGCGCCTTGCCGAGGTCTTCGGCAACCTTGGCGATCGGGTCGGACAGCGCCAGTGCCGCATTCATCAGACCCGGCACCGCGCGCAGGGTTTCAAGCCGGTCCTGCATCCGGGCCGCGTCGATCCGGCCCCGGTCCTGCGCGGCCTTCAGGGCCATCAGCGCCAGCACGGTCAGCTGGCAGGTGAAGGCCTTGGTCGAAGCGACGCCGACCTCGACCCCCGCCATGATCGGCAGCGCAAGGTCGCTTTCCCGCGCGATTGACGAGGTTGGGACGTTGATCACCGAGACGACCTTGGCGACCTTGTCGCGGACATGGCGAAGGGCGGCCAGTGTGTCGGCAGTCTCGCCCGACTGGCTGACAAAGATTGCCATCGAGGCCGGTGACAGGACCGGGTCGCGGTAGCGGAACTCGGACGCGATGTCGATGTCGGCGGGAAGACCGGCGATCTGCTCGAACCAGTATTTCGCAACGTGGCAGGCATAGGACGCCGTACCGCAGGCGACGAGCGTCACCCGGTCGATGTTTGCGAAATCAAGCTCTTCCGGCAGGTGCAGGGTGCCGTTGGCCGAGGTGTAGTGCTTCAGCGCATCGGCGATGACCACCGGCTGCTCGGCGATTTCCTTGGCCATGAAATGCTTGTAGCCAGCCTTTTCGATCCGGGTCGAATCCAGCTGGATGCGGGTTTCGGCGCGGTTGGCACGGGCGTTGCGAGCGTCGTAGATCTCGGCCCCCTGACGGGTGACGATGGCCCAGTCGCCCTCTTCCAGATAGGTGACGCGGTCGGTCATCGGGGCCAGCGCGATCGCGTCCGAGCCCACGAACATCTCGCCGTCGCCCCAGCCGATGGCGAGGGGCGAGCCCTTGCGGGCTGCGATCATCAGGTCGTCGTGGCCGTCGAACAGGAAGCAAAGCGCAAAGGCGCCGTGGAGGCGCGAGAGGGTCTCCTTCGCGGCCTCGACCGGGGTCGCGCCACGGTCCATGGCGCGGCGGGTCAGCAGGACCACCGTCTCGGTATCGGTCTCGGATTCCTGGGTGTAGCCGTCGGCGGCCAGTTCGGCACGAAGGTCGCGGAAGTTCTCGATAATGCCGTTGTGCACCACCGCAACGCCGCCAGCGCGGTGCGGGTGGGCGTTGGTGACGGTCGCGGCACCATGGGTGGCCCAACGGGTGTGCCCGATCCCGGACTTTCCGGCGAGCGGTTCGTGGACCAGAAGGTCCGACAGGTTCACCAGCTTGCCCACTGCGCGACGCCGATCCAGCTGGCCGCCGTTCACCGTTGCGATCCCGGCCGAATCGTAGCCGCGATACTCCAGCCGCTTCAGCGCCTCGACCAAGAGGGGAGCAGCTTCATGATTCCCCAAGACCCCTACAATACCGCACATTCTTAATGCCCCTTTGCCTTCGCAGCCTTAATGGATTTCAACTTTTCGAACATTCTTGTCGCAAGACCTTCCTTGGTGACCTGCCGCGCCCGGCCGATGGCCACGGCTTCGGCAGGCACGTCTTCGGTGATGACCGAGCCCGAAGCGGTCAGTGCCCCATCACCCACAGTGACCGGGGCCACCAGCATGGTGTCCGACCCGATGAAGGCGCGTTTGCCGATCACGGTGCGATGCTTCATCACCCCGTCGTAGTTGCAGGTCACGGTGCCCGCGCCGATGTTGGTATGCTCGCCGATCGTCGCGTCGCCGATATAGGTCAGGTGGCCGACCTTCACGCCCTCGTCGAGGATGGCGTTCTTGATTTCCACGAAATTGCCGACATGCACGTCTTCGGCCAGTTCGGCACCGGGACGCAGGCGGGCGAAGGGGCCTACGGTCGCGCCGCGGCTGATGTGGCAGCCTTCAAGATGGCAGAAGCCCTTGATCTCGGCACCGGATTCAATGGTGACCCCGGGGCCGAAGAGGACGTTCGGGCCGATGATGGCGTCGCGGCCAATGTGGGTGTCGAGCGCGAAGAACACGGTTTCCGGCGCAGTCAGGGTGACGCCGTTCTCCAGCGCAGCGGCCCGGGCGCGGGCCTGGAAGGCGGCCTCGGCCTCGGCCAGTTGCGCCCGGGTGTTGACGCCCAGCGTCTCGGCCTCATCGCAGAGGACGACGCCTGCCGAAAGGCCGCGCTGGCGGGCAAGCTCGACGATGTCGGTCAGGTAGTATTCGCCCGCCGCGTTGTCGTTCTTCACCTCGGCGATCAGTGAAAAGAGCGTGCGGGCCTCGGCGCAGACAACGCCGGAGTTGCAGAGGGTGATCGCGCGCTCGGCCTCGGAGGCGTCCTTGAACTCACGGATCGCCAGCAGGTCGTCGCCCTTGGTCAGAAGACGACCGTAGCGACCCGGATCCTTTGCATGAAAGCCGAGGATGACGACCGCGTGGCGCGAGCGGGCGTCGAGCATGGCGCGGAGGGTGTCCTCGCGGATGAGGGGGGTGTCGGCGTAAAGGACGATCGCTTCGCCGGGGGCGTCCGAAAGAAGGGGAGCGGCCTGGGCGACGGCGTGGCCGGTGCCAAGCTGGGGGTCCTGGACGACGGTTTCGACGGCTTCGCTGTAGGCCGACGCGGAGGCCGCGACAGCCTCGCCGCCGTGGCCAGTCACAGTGACGATCCGGGTGGGCTCGAGGGCGTGGGCGGTGGAGAGCGCGTGGTGGAGGAGCGGGGCGGCGGCGACCTGGTGCAGGACCTTGGGCAGGTCGGAATTCATCCGCGTGCCTTGCCCTGCGGCCAAAACGATGACTGAAACCTGCATTCTTGCCCTTCCAAACTGTCGGCGCCCGTTTTACCCCGGTGGCGAGGGACGGCAAGGGGCCGTGCTTCACATGAGGTTACAGGCCCGACATGAGGTGCCCGCAATGCGCTGTGTAGTGTTCGATCTGGACGGAACTTTGGCAGACACCTCTGCCGACCTTCTGGCGGCGGCAAATGCGTCGTTGCCGCGGGCAGTGCTGGGGCCGGAGGACGCGCTGACGGCGTTTCATGGCGGGCGGGCGATGCTGCGGCTGGGGTTCACCCGGCTGGGGATGGACTGGTCCGAAGCGGAGGTCGACGCGGCCTATCCGGTTCTGCTGGAGGCCTATCGAGGCGGGATTGCCACCCATACCCGGCTGTATCCGGGGGCGATGGCGGCGGTGGAGGGGTTGAAGGCGGTGGGCTTTGCCGTCTCGATCTGCACGAACAAGCCGGAGGGGTTGGCGGAGCTTTTGCTGCAGGCGCTGGGGGTGCGGGACGCGTTCGGGGCGCTGGTCGGGGCAGATACGTTCCCGGTGAGGAAGCCCGATCCGACCCCCTATCGGGCGGCGGTGGA
>JBKDYO010000055.1:0-39094 GCA_046305855.1 Paracoccaceae bacterium | reverse complement strand
GTCGGAATGTCCTCTTTCGAACATCGGCTGGATGCGGCGACGGGCGAGGCGGAGCTACTGGCGCTGATCGACACGCTGAACGCGGACCCTGCGGTGCATGGAATTCTGGTGCAACTGCCGCTGCCGGGGCATCTGAACTCGGAACTGGTGATCAACCGGATCGACCCGGCCAAGGATGTGGACGGATTCCACATTTCGAACGTCGGCCTCCTGGGAACCGGGCAGAAGTCGATGGTGCCCTGCACGCCGCTTGGCTGCCTGATGATGCTGCGGGATCACCATGGGAAACTGGCGGGCCTGAACGCCGTGGTGGTAGGCCGGTCGAACATTGTCGGCAAGCCGATGGCGCAACTCTTGCTGGGTGACAGCTGCACGGTGACCATCGCGCACAGCCGGACCAAGGACTTGGCCGAGGTCTGCAAGCGGGCGGACATTCTGGTGGCGGCGGTCGGGCGGCCCGAGATGATCACCGGCGACATGGTGCGCCCGGGGGCCACGGTGATCGACGTCGGCATCAACCGGATCGAACGCGACGGCAAGGCGAAGCTGGTGGGCGACGTCCACTACGAAAGTGCTGCCGCCGTGGCCGGGGCGATCACCCCGGTGCCGGGCGGGGTCGGGCCGATGACGATTGCCTGCCTTCTGGCGAATACGCTGACCGCCTGCTGCAGGGCCAACGGACTGGCCGAGCCAAAGGGGCTAACGGCCTGACGGACGCTCAAGAATTTTCGACGAAAATTCTTGGGCTCACCGCGGCATCGGAATTGCTAGGACGCGCGGGCCGGTGAGAATGGCCAGCGCGTCTTTTGCCATCAGAGTGGTGAGTGCCGCGTCATAGGCGCGCAGGCCCCCGGTGTAGACGCCGTAGGCGGGCATGATGAGGCGTTGGGCATCGGCAAGGAAGCAGGGTTTCGTCTGCCCGGCGAGGCTGGCCTTGGGGTGGTAGTGGCCCGAGATCTCGGCCCGGTCCTGCGGTTCGGCGATGTGGCGGAAGGTGAAGGGTGGGAGCTTGAGGTCCGCCCGGTGCGTGCCGCCGATCTCGATCGGGCCGGGGTCGTGATTGCCGGTGATCCAGATCCAACTTCTCCCAGCCATCAGGCGGGTGAGCCAGAGGCGAGCGGCTTCCTCGATCCCGTCGAACGCCGCCAGGTCGTCGAAGCTGTCGCCGAGGCAGATCACGGATTCGGCCTTGGTGAATTCGAGGTCGCGGTCGAGCTTTTCCAGCGTGGCTTGCGTCTCGTAGGGCGGCAGGAGCGTGCCACCCCGGCGGGCGAGGCGTTCGGACTTGCCCAGGTGCAGGTCGGAGACGGCGAGGAGTTGTCGGGCGGGCCAGTAGAGGCCTCCGGACGACAGGAGGTGCAGCGTTTCGCCGTGGAAGAAAAGCGCGTGGTGCATGGCGCGTGTCTTGCCCTGACGGCGGGCTGGCGGCAAGGGCGGACGCTCCGCGGGGAGTATTTGCAGAAAGGGCAAGGGCTTAGGCGAGGCCTGCGGCTTCCATCAGGGCCTGGGCCTGAGTGGAGGCGAGGCGTTCGCGGCCTTCGCCGTGCACCGGGATGCGGCCGGGCTCGAAGAACAGGGGCGCGGCGAGGGGGGTGACCCGGTTCAGGCGGATCAGGTCGATGCGGGGGCCGACGCGTTGAAGGAGGTGTTCGATGCGGGAGAAGTCGATGAGGCCGCGGAGAGCCTCTTCCCGGGTGATTTGCAGGAGGAGGTGGTCGGGGTCGTAGCGACGAAGGGTGTCGTAGAGGATGTCGGTCGAGAAGGTGGCCTGACGCCCGGTCTTGCGGCGGCCCTGGTGGGACCGCTCGATCAGGCCGGAGATGATCGCGGTGTTGCGGAAGGTGCGCTTCATCACGGCGTTGCCGGAGAGCCAGGTCTCCAGGCCCTCGCGGAGGGTTTCGAGATTGAAGAGGGGTTTGGGGTCGGTGACGGGATCGAGGCCCCAGATCAGGGTCGCGTAGTCGGTGGCGACGAAGCCGAGGGGGGCAAGCCCTTGAGATTCCATCTGTTTCGTCAGGAGGAGGCCGAGGGTCTGCTGGGCGTTGCGGCCCGCGAAGCCGTAGACGGTGAGGTGTTCGCGGCCGTCGTGGGGGAAGGATTCCAGGAGCAGCGAGTGGGGGTCGGGGAGGCGCGAGACCTCGCGCTGTTTCGCGAGCCACCAGGCGGTGTGGGCGGGGAGGTCGGGCCAGCTGGGTTGTTGGAAGATTTCCAGGATGCGGTCGGTCAGTAGGGTGGAGGTTGCGAATTTGGTGCCGTTGAAGACGGCGACCTTGGGGTCGCGGCCGGGGGTTTTCGAGACCTCCACCGTCATTTCCCGGAGGCCTTCGTAGCGGACGATCTGGCCGCCGATCAGGAAGGTGTCGCCGGGGGTGAGGGAGGCGGCGAAGCTTTCTTCCACCTCGCCCAAGGGGGTGCCATGGCCGCGGAAGCGGACCTTCAGGGTCTCGAGGTCGATGATCGTGCCGAGGTTCTGGCGGATGAGGGCGGCGGCGCGGGGGTCGCGGAGGTGCCATTTGCCGTTTGTCTGTTTCAGGCGTTGCCAGCGGTCGTAGGCTTTGAGGGCGTAGCCGCCGGTGGCGACGAAGTCGAGGCAGGCGTCGAATTCTGCTTTGGTCAGAAGGGCATAGGGGCCGGCGGTGGTGACCTCGGCGTAGAGTTGGTCTGCGTCGAACGGCCCGGCGCAGGCGGTGGCGAGGATGTGCTGGCAGAGGACATCGCGGGGGCCGGGGCCGCGCGGTTCGCCGTCGAGGGTGTGGGCGCGGACGGCGTCGAGGGCGGCCTGGCATTCGACCACCTCGAAGCGGTTGGCGGGGACGAGGAGGGCCTTGGAGGGGGCGTTGTAGCGGTGGTTGGCGCGGCCGATGCGCTGGACGAGGCGCTTGACGTTCTTCGGGGCGCCGACCTGGATCACGAGGTCCACGTCGCCCCAGTCGATCCCAAGGTCGAGGGAGCCGGTGCAGACGACGGCGCGCAGTGCTCCGGCTGTCATGGCCTGTTCGACACGCTCGCGCTGTTCGCGAGAGAGGGAGCCGTGGTGGATGCCGATGGGGAGGTCGTCGGTGTTGGCGAGCCAGAGGTCGTGGAAGAAGAGCTCGGCCTGGGCGCGGGTGTTGTGGAAGATGAGGGTGGTCTTGTGGCGGGTGATCTCGTTCAGGATCGCCGGGATGGCATAGCGGCCGCCGCCGCCGGACCAGGGGGGCGGGGCCTCGGTTTCCAGCATCGAGATGTCGGGGTCGGGGCCGGGGTCGGCTTCGAGGATCGTGGTGTCAGGCGCCAGGAATCGGGCGAGGGCCGGAGGGTTTTCGACCGTGGCGGAGAGGCCGATGCGGCGGAGCTGCGGGTTCAGGGATTGCAGGCGGGCGATCTGCAGGACGAGCTGGTCGCCGCGTTTGCTTTCGGCGAGGGCGTGGATTTCGTCGATGATAACCCGTTGCAGGCCTTGGAATATCCGGGGGGCGTCCTCGTAAGAGAGGAGAAGGGCGAGGCTTTCCGGGGTGGTCAAAAGGATGTGCGGCGGGTCGGCGCGTTGGCGGCGGCGCTGGGTGTAGGAGGTGTCGCCGGTGCGGTCCTCGACTCGGATCTTGAGGCCAGCGCCCTCGATCGGGGTGCCGAGGTTGCGGCGGATGTCGGCGGTGAGGGCCTTGAGGGGGGAGATGTAGAGGGTGTGGAGGCCTGGCGCGGGGTTCGGCCCTAGTTCGGCAAGGGTGGGGAGGAAGCCGGCGAGGGTTTTGCCGCCGCCGGTCGGGGCGATGAGGAGGGTGGCCGGGTCGCCGCTGCGCGCCAGCATGTCGAACTGGTGGGGGTGGAGGGTCCAGCCCTTTTTGGCGAACCAGTCGGAGAGGGCCGGGGGGAGCATCGTCATGGCCGAAGTGATACTGCAGCGGTGCGGTCTGGGGAACCGTAGGTGCCGACCGGTGGGGTAAACCGCTGATCGGGCTTGGGAATGCCGGTCTTCCCCACGTCTTCCACGCGGGAAGACATGGGGCGCGTTTACCATCGCGCGCGAATCGGGATGTCGCAGATTGCCCGCCCGTCTTCGGGCTGCGACGAATTTTCCTCGAAAATTCGGAATTGCGAGCGGTTATTCCGCAGTGCCTGCAGATCATGGGAGCTTGGGCTTTTCGCAGAAATTTCTTCCCGTCCAACTGCTAATCCGCTTGCCGGAACAGGGGAGCGCGCCTAATCGGGGCGCATGAGACTGCTTTTCCTAGGCGATGTCGTGGGCCGGTCGGGCCGGACGGCAGTGATCGAGCGGCTGCCGGGACTAAGGCAGGCGTGGGGTTTGGATTTCGTCGTTGTGAACGGCGAGAATGCGAGCCAGGGCGCCGGGCTGACGGGCGACCATGCGAAGGAACTGCTGGCCGCAGGGGCGGATTGCCTGACGCTTGGCGACCATGCCTTCGACCAGAAGGACATGCTCAGCTTCATCGAGCAGGAGCCGCGGATCGTGCGGCCGCTGAACTTCTCGAAGGTCGCGCCGGGGCGGGGGTTTCGGGTGTTCGAAGCGACCCAAGGGCGCAAGGTGCTGGTGACGCAGGCTCTAGGCCAAGTGTTCATGAAGCGGCCCTTCGATGACCCGTTTTCCGCCCTGGAGACCGTGTTGAAGCAGCATACCCTGGGCGGCGTGGTGCAGGCGGCGATTGTCGATTTTCATGCCGAAGCCACATCCGAAAAGATGGGCATGGGGCATTGGTGCGACGGGATGGCAAGCCTTGTCGTGGGCACGCATACCCATGTGCCGACCAGCGACACGATGATCCTGGGGAAGGGCACGGCCTATCAGTCGGATGCGGGCATGTGCGGCGACTATGACAGCGTGATCGGGATGGAGAAGCTGGAGCCTTTGCGCCGCTTCCTGACCGGCATGGCGAAGGGCCGGTTCGAGCCTGCGAACGGCGAGGCGACTCTGTCGGGGATCTATGTGGAGACTGACGACAAGACGGGCCTCGCGACCAAGGTGCGGATGATCCGGGTCGGCGGCAAGCTGCAGGAGTCGACGCCTTGAGCCGGCGCTGGCTTTATCCCTTGATCCTTCTGTGGCTGGGCATCGGATGGGGATCGACACAGCCCCTGGGCAAGATCGCGACGGAGAGCGGCGCGGGGCCGCTGGGGCTGATCTTCTGGCAATCGGTGGTCTGCGTCATCGTCCTGGGCGCGATTTCGCTGGCGCGAGGACGGGGACTGGTCTTCACGCGGGAAGCATCGGTCTTCTATGTCGTCGTGGCCCTTCTGGGCACGCTGTTGCCGGGCATGACCTTCTACATCTCGGTCGAGAGGCTGCCGGCGGGGATCATGTCGATCATCATCTCGACGATCCCCTTGATGGCGTTCCCGATGGCACTGGCCTTGCGGATGGAGCGGTTTGACGGACTGCGGCTTTTGGGGCTGATGGTGGGCCTCGGGGGTGTGGCGTTGATCGCGCTGCCAAGGGCAAGCCTGCCGGACCCGGGGATGGTGGCGTTCCTGCCGCTGGCACTGATGGGGCCGCTTCTCTATGCGCTGGAGGCGACCTTCGTGGCCCGCTACGGGACGGCCGGAATGGATGCCGTGCAGGCGATGTTCGGGGTAAGCGTTCTGGCCATGGTGGTGACGCTGCCGCTGATGCTGGTGACGGGGCAGGGCTATGTGCCATGGCCGGTGGGGCGGCCCGAGGCGGCACTGATCGGGTCGTCGGCGCTGCACGGGCTGCTTTACGCCACCTACGTCTGGCTTGCGTCACGGGCGGGTTCTGTTTTCGCGTCGCAATCGACCTATCTGGTCACCGGGTCGGGCGTTCTTTGGGCAATGGTGCTTTTGGGGGAGCGGTTCTCGCCGCTCGTCTGGCTCGCGCTTGTGGTGATGCTGGCGGGCGTGGCACTGGTGCGACCGCGTGACCACAGGATGGAGGCCTGATGTTCGGATTTGCGATCCCGGCAGAGGCGCAACCCTGGGTCGCGATTGCGATCCTGGTGGTGATGTTCGTGCTGTTTGTGCTGGAGCGGACTCCGGTCGAGGTGACGGCCATCGGCGGGGCGACCCTGATGCTGATCCTTGGCATCCTGCCCCTGAAAGAGGCGACTTCGGTCCTGTCGAACCCCGCACCCTGGACCATCGCGATGATGTTTCTGGTGATGGGCGGCATGGTGCGGACCGGCGCGGTCGAGGCGGTGATTTCCGCGGTGACACGCCATGCCGGGGACCGGCCGAAACTGACCGTGGTGGTGCTGATCGGGGCGACGGCGGTGGCGTCGGCCTTCATGAACAACACGCCGCTGGTCGCGGTGATGATCCCGGTGGTGATGCAGCTGGCAATCAAGATCGGGACGGCGCCGTCCAAACTACTGATCCCGCTCAGCTACATGACGGTTCTGGGTGGAATGATCACGCTGATCGGCACGTCGACCAACATCCTGGTGGACGGGGTGGCGGCCGAGCGGGGGCTGGAGCATTTCAGCCTGTTCGAGATCGCCCCCCTGGGGATCGCCGTGACGCTGGCGGGGGGTGCGTTCCTGCTGTTGTTCGGGGACCGGCTGTTGCCCGTGCGGCAGTCGATGGGGGTGCTTCTCAGCGACAAGCGGAAGATGAAGTTTTTCACCGAGGTCGCGGTGCCCGAGGATTCGAGCCTGATTGGCCAGCCGGTGATGGACATCGACATCTTCAAGCGCGACGGGGTCCGGGTGATCGACGTGTTGCGGGGCGATGCGAGCCTTCGGCGGGACCTCGCTCCGGTGACGCTGGAGGCCGGGGACCGCGTGGTTCTGCGGACCGAGATGACGGAACTGATGGGTCTGCACGCCCGCAAGGACGTGCATCTGGTGGACAAGCTGTCGTCGGTGAAGACCGAGACGGTCGAGGTGCTGATCGGGCCGGGTTGCCGGATGGAGGGGCACCGGCTGGGCGATCTGCGCTTGCGGCGGCGCTATGGCGTCTACGTGCTGGCCGTGCACCGGCACAACCAGAATATCGGGCGGCAGCTGGATGATCTGATCGTGCGGGTCGGCGATACGCTGCTTCTGGAAGGCACGATCGAGGATATCCAGCGGCTGGCGGCCGAAATGAACCTGCTGGACGTGAACCGTCCGCGCGTGATGGCGTTCCGTCGCGCGAAGGCCCCGATTGCGCTGGCGGCGCTGGCGCTGATCATCACGCTGTCCGCGTTGGACGTGGCCCCGATCCTGCCGCTGGCGCTGATCGCGGTTGCTGGCATCCTGATCACCCGCTGCGTGGACAGCGATGAGGCGTTCAGCTTCATCGACGGGCGGCTTCTGGCGATGATCTTCGCGATGCTGGCAGTGGGCGAGGGGCTGGACCAGTCGGGTGCGGTCGGGATGATCGTGACGGCGGTGGCCCCGTGGCTGCAGGGGCTGGGGCCATTCGCGCTGATCCTGGCGGTCTACCTCATCGGGCTGATCCTGACCGAGTTCCTGTCGAACAACGCCGTGGCGGTGATCTACACGCCCGTCGCGATCGAACTGGCCGAGAGCCTGGGCCACGATCCCCGGCCTTTCGTCGTGGCGGTGATGTTCTCGGCGACGCTCGCCTTCGCGACGCCGGTGGGGTATCAGACCAACATGATGGTCTACGGGCCGGGGGGCTACAGGTTCTCGGACTTCGCCCGGGTCGGCATTCCGTTGAACATCATCGTGATGCTGGTCAGTTGCACGTTGATCCCGTTGATCTGGCCGCTGTAACGGTGTCGGGCCAGTCACGGTGACAGGCCCGGGAGAACGCGCCGCATGCCGAGATGGCTGATGTTGTCGGAATATCATTGGGCGGTGTTGCTGGTGCTCTTGGGGGCCAGTGCGGCGCTGGTGGCCTGGATTTCCTTCGGGCTGATCAATCTGGCGATGGCGAATTTCGACTTTCTCACGCGCCATGGACTGCTTGCAGTGCGCGAGGGTGGCTTGCTGCAGCTGCTGGAAATCGGCGGGAAAGCCGCTGTCGCCTTGGCCGCCTATCTGTTGTTCAAGGCAATCGAGACCGAGTTGATCCATCGCTGGCGCGACGCGGGAAAATGAAGAGCGGTTCAAAGGAGTACGCGATGCGTTGGTTAATCGGTCTGGTCGCCCTTGCTGGGTGCGCGGCTATTGAAACAACCCCGGTGCCGCAGGCAGCACGGCTGTCCAACGAAGTACTGACGCTGTCCTTGTCCGACGGGTCGGTCTGCCGGGCGAACTGGGCTGCATCGGGCGGCTCGGGTCGGTTCGAGGCGTGCGGGCCGGGCTTTGGCTATGCGGTGACTGTGGTCGAAAATCCGAACCTCTTGCGCCAGCTGTTCACCGGACTGGCCGAGGCGCTGGGTGCCGACGGCGTTGTGTCGCCGATGGCAGAGGTGGTGATCACCGATTCCATGGGTCGGGACCATGTGTTCGTCTCGCCGCCACCGGCGGACTGACTCTCGTATTGGGCTTAGGAGGGAAAGATGGCAAAGCTGGTTTTCGGAATGAACCTGTCGCTGGACGGGTATGCGGACCATGAATCCTTTGCGCCTGACGCTGACCTTTTCCAGCATTGGATCGAGAGCATCCGTGGTGTGACCGGCAGTCTTTACGGTCGCAAGCTGTACGAGATCATGCGCTACTGGGATGAAGACCAGGCGGATTGGGGACCAGCCGAGCACGATTTTGCGCAGGCCTGGCGGGCCATGCCGAAATGGGTGGTCTCGCGGACACTGGCCGAGGTCGGGCCCAATACCACGCTGGTTTCGGGTGACCTTGCTGCGGCGGTTCAAGCGCTGAAAGCCGGGCAGCCGGGTGAGATCGACGTCGGCGGTCCTGCACTGGCGCAGGCCTTGGGCGAGCTGGGGCTGATTGACGAATACCGGTTGTACTACCATCCGGTCGTGCTGGGGTCCGGCAGGCCGTTCTTTGCGGGTGCCCTGCCAAAGCTGGAACTTGTGGGCAGCGACAGGATCGGTGCCGAAGCGATCCGGCTGACCTATGTCCCGGCATGAGCCGACGGGCTTGCGGTCGTAGCCAGCGCCGGTGTAGAGGACGCCATCACCGAAATGGGACTGAGGTAAGGCCAAATGGCAGGCCATTCGAAATGGGCGAATATCCAGCATCGCAAGGGCAAGCAGGACAAGCTGCGCTCGAAGATGTTTTCCAAGCTGTCGAAGGAAATCACCGTCGCAGCCAAGATGGGGATGCCCGACGTTGACATGAACCCGCGCCTGCGGTTGGCCGTAAAGGCCGCGAAGGCGATGTCGATGCCGAAGGACGTGATCGACCGCGCGATCAAGAAAAGCCAGATGGGCGACGGGGCGGATTACACCGAGATCCGCTATGAAGGCTACGGCGTGAACGGGATCGCGATCATCGTCGAGGCGCTGACCGACAACCTGAACCGTACTGCGTCGAACGTGCGTTCCTATTTCTCCAAGTGCGGCGGGAACCTGGGGACGACCGGCTCGGTCGCGCACAGCTTTGACCGGGTGGGCGAGATTTCGTATCCGGCCTCGGTCGGATCGGCCGACGACGTGATGATGGCGGCCCTGGATGCGGGTGCCGACGACGTCGAAAGCGATGAGGACGGCCACTGGGTCTATTGCCAGGTCGAGAACCTGTCTGAGGTCTCGGATGCGCTGGAAAAGGCGCTGGGGGAATCGACGGAATCGAAGCTGGTCTGGAAGCCGCAGACCCGGACTGAAGTCGACCTTGAGACCGCGCAAAAGCTGATGCGGCTGATCGACCTTCTGGAAGAGGACGACGACGTGCAGGCGGTGACGCACAACTTCGACGTCCCCGAGGACGTGGCGGCGCAGCTTTAATCCTGGCTGCCCCTTGCTTTTTGCACCGTTAGGGCGCATGTGCGGGGGGCAAAGCTTCTTCTCTTTCGTTCTACTGTCTGCTTCGGCCTTCAGCTTCGATCGCGACGACACTGGGCCAGGCCACCGCACGCTGCGGGTGGCATACATGACAGGAGACATCACGATGGCCAATGGCACCGTGAAATGGTTCAACGCCACCAAGGGTTTCGGCTTCATCGCCCCCGCAGGCGGTTCGAAGGACGTGTTCGTCCACATCACCGCTCTGGAGCGTGCCGGCATCCGCTCGCTGCCCGATGGACAGGCTGTGACCTATGACGTCGAGCAGGACCGCAACGGCCGCGAGTCGGCTGTGAACCTGGCGCTGGCGTAAGCCTTACCGCCTAAAAGATCTGAACGGGGGTGGCGAAAGCCGCCCCCGTTTGCATTCGCGGTGCAGGACGTGCGGCGGGGCATGACCTGCATCAAGGCGCGCGACTGTTGCCCAGGGCAATCTTGCCCGCAGCAATCGGCAGGAGATGCGGTGATGCGAGGCTTCTGGATAGCGCTGACAGCGGTGGGTCTGGGCGGAATGGCCCGGGCTGAGGGCGAGGATGTGGTCGGTGACGCGGCCAAAGGTGCGATGCTGTATCAGGAGCATTGCGCGGTCTGCCATGGCGACGGGGCTGCGGGCAACGGGCCGATGGCCCCGGTGCTGCTGGTGCAACCCTCTGACCTGACCACCCTGGTCGCGCGCCATGGTGGGGTCTTCCCGCTGGAACGGGTGGCGGCCCGGATCGACGGTCGCGAGCCCCTTGTGTCGCATGGCAGCGACATGCCGATTTATGGACAGTTCTTTCAAGGCCGCGACGTCGCACTGGCGACCGAGGCCGGGCAACCCCTGCTGACCAGTCAGCCGATCGCGGACCTGGTGGCCTGGCTGCGCACGATCCAGAACTAGGCGACCTCAGGTCGGGATAAGGTTTGCCCGGGCCGCGGCGCGGATCGCGTCGGTGACCGGGCGCAGGGCCGGGGCGGCAAGACGGGTGAACTGCCAGTGCAGGGCGACGTCCAGCGGCGCATGGGGCAACAGGTTCACGAGCGCCCCTGACGCAAGGTGCGGTGCGACAAGCGGCTCGGGGTTCATGCCCCAGGCGAGGCCAGCAAGGCAGGCATCGACGAAGGCCTGCGACGAGGCGATGCGGTGGGTCGGAATGGCAGTGCGTTGCATCCCGATCGTGTCGGCGATCCAGCGTGCCTGCAGGCGGTCCTTGTCGGAAAAGGTCAGCGCAGGCGCGCGGGACAGTGCCTTGGGCGTCATGCCATCCGGAAACCAGCGGGCGACATAGGCAGGCGACGCCGTGGCGCAGTAGCGCAGCGATCCCAGCGGAAAGGTGTCGCAGCCTTGCAGCGGGCCGGGATGCGCAGTTATGGCGGCCACGACCTCGCCCCGCCTGAGCCAGTCCTGGCTGACGTCCTGGTCGTCGATCACGAGATCGAAGAGGAAGCCCGTCGTGGCGGCAAGCGCCGGAATGACCCAGGTTGCAAGGCTGTCGGCATTGACGGCGATGCGCAGGGTGGCGGGGCCGGCAGAAAGGCCGGGAAACTCGGCCGCAAGGGTGCGTTCCAGAAGGGCCACTTCGTCATGGTGACGGATGAGACGCAGGCCGGTCTCTGTCGCCACGCAGGGCGCGCCGCGGCGGATGAGAAGGGTGCCCGCGTCTTCCTCCAGCGCCTTGATCCGCTGGCTGATGGCTGAAGGGGTGACATGCAGCTCGGCAGCCGCAAGGTCGAAGGACCCCCGGCGATGGACGGTGGCCAGGGCGGCAAGCTGGGCAGGGTCAAACATTAGCTAGACTAATCCCAAGACAAGAAGATTAACTGGACTGTGGCCGCCTGGGGCCGTACCGGTCAAGCCGTAAAGACGAGGTTTTGTATGTTTGAAGCGGCGGTGAACGGCTATCTGGTGGCGGTCAGTCTGATCCTGGCCATCGGAGCCCAGAATGCATTTGTGTTGCGGCAGGGTTTGCGGCGGGAGCATGTGGCGGCGGTCGTAGCGGTCTGTGCGCTGTCGGATGCGCTGCTGATCGCGGCCGGAGTGGCGGGTTTTGGCAGCCTGAGTGCCGCGGTCCCATGGTTCGGCGAGGCGATGCGCTGGTTGGGGGTTGCCTTCCTGCTGGTCTACGGGGCGCTGCGGTTCCGGGCCGCAATGCGGGGCGGAGAAGCCCTGCAGCCGTCGGAAAATGGGTCCGCCCCGCTGGGGAAGGTGCTGGCGACCTGTCTGGTGCTGACTTGGGCCAACCCGCATGTCTATCTGGACACGGTGGTGCTGATCGGGTCGATCTCGTCCCATTATGCGCCCTACCAGCTGGCTTTCGGTATTGCGGCGATGTTCGGCAGCTTGAGCTTTTTCACCGCGCTGGGGTTCGGGGCGCGGCTTTTGGCGCCGATCTTTGCCAAGTCCTCGGCCTGGGTCTGGCTGGAAATCGGGGTAGGGATCACGATGTGGGCGATTGCCCTTGGGTTGATCCTCGGCGGGTGAGGCTGTCCACGGTGGACAAAAGTCGAAACCTGTGGAGTTCCAATAGGCTGGTCGCGGGCCGTGTGACGATGGGCGCCCCTTAAGGGCTCCCTGGCGCAATAGCCGCTCCTGTCCTGTCTTGCCTTCGCCCTGGCAATCAGCTTCTTTCCCGTCATGCACGCATCAAGCGATCTTGGCCGCCCCGTGGAAGGGGTCTTGTGGATGCTGGCCACCACGCTGGCCTTTGTCGGCGTAAATGGCATCGTCCGGCATCTCGGGACCGAGCTTCCGGCGGCGCAGTCGGCCTTCATTCGATTTGCCTTTGGGCTGGTGTTTCTGGCCCCGGCCTTGTGGGGGGTGCGGGGAACCAAGCTGGCTGACGGGATCTGGCCCCTATTCCTGTGGCGCGGAGCCTTGCATGTCGCGGCGGTGATCTTCTGGTTCTGGGCGATGGCCCGGGTGCCGGTGGCCGAGATGGCGGCGATTGGCTTCCTCAATCCGGTGGTCGTGCTGGTGATCGCGGGGCTTTTGCTGGGTGAGGGGCTGGGGCGGGGCCGGGTGGTGTCGGTCACGGTGGCGCTGGTGGGCGCTTTGATCGTGCTGCGGCCCGGCCTGCGCGAGGTGACGGCAGGGCACTTGTCGCAGCTGGTGGCGACGATGTGCTTTGCGGTGAGCTATATCCTTGCCAAGCGGCTGAGCGGGATGGCTCCGGCCTCGGTCGTGGTGGGGATTCTGTCGGTCACAGTGTCGGTCGGGCTTGCTCCGATCGCCTGGTGGGTCTGGGAGCCGGTGACGGGGGTGCAGCTTTTGTGGCTGGCGTTAGTCGCGGCGCTGGCGACGCTGGGGCACTACACGATGACCCGGGCGTTCAGCGCGGCCCCGCTGGCAGTGACGCAGCCGGTGACGTTCCTGCAGATCCTCTGGGCGACGCTTTTGGGGGCTTTCGTGTTCGGCGAAGCGGTCGACGGGTTCGTGATCTTGGGAGGCGCGCTGATCGTGGCGGCGGTCAGTCTGAACACCTGGGCTGAAGCGCGGCGCGGCCGCATCCCACCGCAGCCGGAGCCGTAGGCCCGGGGCAATGCCCGACTGCCGAGCGGTTGGGATGTTGCGCGGGCGTCCGGTTTGGCGCGCGGTCTGATCAGGCTGTGTGAAGGAAGCTTTCCTAGGGTCGCTGGCCAAGGCGATCCCCGGAGGTTTCTGATGCCCGACGATACGACGATCCTGTCGCTGCCCCTGATCCTTCCGGCGCAGGCGCAGAAACACGTGACCCATAACGAGGCGCTGGTCCAGCTGGACCTGATCGTGCAGCTGGCGGTGATCAACCGGACGCTGACCACGCCTCCAGGCCTGCCAAGCATCGGCGACCGGCACATCGTGGCGGCCGGTGCGACGGGCCCTTGGGTGGGTCAGGCGGGGCGGATCGCGCTGTTCACCGAAGCCGGGTGGCAGTACACCCAGCCGCTGCCGGGCTGGCAGGCCTATGTGATGGCGGAAAGCCAGATGGCCTTTTTCAACGGGCTGGTCTGGATCGCGCTGTCGGACGGGCCGTTCACGGTGGGCCAGCTGGGTGTCTCGGCGACAGCGGATGCGACGAACCGGCTGACGGTGTCGGCCCCCGCGACGCTGTTGAACCACGCGGGGTCGGGGCATCAGCTAAAGCTGAACAAGGCGGTTGCGGCGGATACGGCCAGCCTGCTGTTCCAGACCGGGTTCAGCGGTCGGGCCGAGATGGGGACGGCGGGGTCGGATGAGTTTTCGATTAAGGTCAGCCCGGATGGCTCGGCCTATTTCACCGCACTGGAGACGGATGCGGCGACGGGCGAAGTGACGCTGCCGATGCCGGTGCATCTGGGCGGACAATCGGCGGACCCGGGCGCGCCAGTGGACGGGACGCTGTGGCTGAACACCACGACCGGCGAAGTGAAAGTGCGCAGCGCGGGTGTGACGCAGACGGTGGGCGGTGGCGGTGGTGTCAGCGACGGCGACAAGGGCGACATCTCGGTATCGGGGTCGGGGACGACCTGGAGCATCGACGCCGGTGTGGTGTCGCTGGGCAAGCTGGCCGATATCGCGACGGACAGTTTCCTTGGGCGCGATACCGCGGGGATCGGCGCGCCCGAGGTGCTGACGCCCGCACAGGCGCGGGGCATCCTGAACGTGGCGGATGGGGCGACGGCCAACGCGTCGGACGCAAGCCTGCGGGACCGCGCGACGCATACCGGGACACAAAGTGCGGCAACGATCACCGGCCTGGCAGCGGTGGCGACCAGTGGGTCGGCCAGCGACCTTGCGGCGGGGACGCTGCCAGCGGCGCGCTTTGACGACACGGCGCATGGCAACCGGGCTGGGGGCGCTTTGCATGCCGCGGCGACGGGGTCGGTCGCGGGGTTCATGGCGGCGGCGGACAAGACCAAGCTGGACGCGATCACCGGCACGAACACGGGCGATCAGACGATCACGTTGACTGGCGACGTGACTGGGTCAGGTACGGGGTCGTTCGCGGCCACGGTGGCAGCGAATGCGGTCGGCAACACCAAGCTGGCCGACATGGGGGCCAACACGCTGAAAGCCAACGCGACGGCAGCGACGGCGGATCCGGGCGATCTGGCGGTCGGGACGAACACAGTGGTCGGCCGGGTGGCGGGCAACATTGTCGCTGCGCAACTGGTTGCGGCGCAGGTGACGGACGGCACGCTGACCAATGCGAAGCTTGCGTCCGTGGCGACAGCGACGCTGAAGGGCCGGGCAACGGCGGGGACCGGCGCTCCGGAGGACCTGACGGGGACGCAGGCGACCGCCTTGCTGGACGTGTTCGGGACGGCGGCCAAAGGCCTCGCCCCGGCCTCGGGCGGGGGGACGGTCAACTTCCTGCGTGCGGACGGGACGTGGACGGCACCCCCGGCGGGCGGGGGCGTCACGGACGGCGATAAGGGCGATATCACGGTCAGCGGGTCGGGCGCGACCTGGACCGTGGACGCGGACGCGGTGACGAACGCAAAGCTGGCCAACATGGCGGCGAACTCGATCAAGGGCAACGACACGGGCGCGGCGGCCGATCCGGCGGACCTGACAGGGACGCAGGTGACGGCACTTCTGGACGCCTTCACCAGCGGAGCGAAGGGATTGGCCCCGGCCTCGGGCGGGGGCACGACCAACTTCCTCAGGGCGGATGGGACTTGGGCGGCCCCGGCGGGCGGCGGCGGCGGCAGCCCGGGCGGTGCATCCGGCGAGATCCAGTTCAACAACGCGGGCGTCTTTGCGGGTGCGGCGGATGTCGAGATCGAAGGCGGCCAGTTGCGGCTTCCGGCGATTGCCAGCCCGACTGCCCCAGCGGCGGATGGGCTGAAGCTTTTCGGGCGCAAGGTTGGCGGACGGATGATGCCCGCTTTCAAGGGGCCGAGCGGGCTGGACAGCTCGGTCCAGCCAACCTTTGCGCGCAACAAGATGGGCCTCTTCATGCCTGCGGGCAACGGCGGGGCTGACAGCCAGATGGGCTTCGTCGTCACCGCTGCGGGGACCGCGACGGCGGAAAACGTCGCCACGACCAACCTGCACAACTACATGCGCAGGCGGTCATGGCGGATCACCACGGCCTCGACCACGGCGGTGGCCGGTCTACGCGGCGGTGCGCTGCAATGGACGCTGGGCGGGACGGCTGCTGGCCTTGGCGGGTTCCACCTCGTGTGGCGTTGGGGACCGGCCACCGGTGTTGCCACGGCAACGCACCGGGCCTTCGTGGGGATGCGCAACACGACGGCGGCACCGACGGATGTCAACCCATCGATCCAGACCAACATCTGCGGCATGGGCTACGATTCGGCCGATACCAACATCCAGTTCATGCACAACGACGGGACGGGCACGGCTACGAAGATCGACCTTGGCGCGGGCTTCCCGAAGCCGAACGCGGACCTGACTTCGGTCTACGAGATTGCGCTGTTCGCGCCGCCCGGGACGACGCAGAGCCTGAGCTATGAAGTGACGAACCTGGTCTCGGGCGCGGTGGCGACGGGAACGATCACCACCGACATTCCGACGACGTCGACCCTTCTTAACCCCTATGGCTACATGAGCGTGGGCGGCACGTCCTCGGTGATCGGTTTCGCGACCATGGGCCTTTATATCGAAAGCGACTACTGACATGACCCTGCACGTTCTGTTCACCGAAGATGGAATCCCGGGCTGGATCGGCAGCGACCCGCGCGAGGGCAGCGAGCCGGTCGAAGGGCTGACGGTCGAGTATCTGGCCGGGCACCGCCGCACGGCCAAGGGCAAATGGGTGGCGCGCGGCCCGGTCGCGGACGCAGAGCCGTCCGCCGAAGAGGTCGCCCAGCAGCGCGAGGCTGATTATCAGCTTGCGTTGGCTGTGCGAGACGAGGCGTTGCGCCTTGCCCTTGCTGCCGAGGCTGACCCGGTCTTCTTCCGCTGGCAACGTGACCTTGCCACAAAGGAAGACTGGCTGGCCGCCGTGGCCGAGGTGAAGTCCAGATTCCCAAAGCCGGTGCGGGTCTAAGGGCCAGCTTGGTGCCGAAGTGATGTCTGAGCAGGGCCTGTCCGAAAGGGCAGGCCCTGCGCCATTTGCCCCGCCTTGCTCGGCCTGCTCTGTTTGACAGGTCCCCAGGTCCTGCATAGACAAACATCTGGTTGGTAAGGGGCCGCACGATGCGCATTGCGATGATCGGAACGGGATATGTCGGGCTGGTCTCGGGGGCGTGCTTTTCCGACTTCGGCCATGATGTGGTCTGCGTCGACAAGGACGCGGGCAAGATCGAGCGGCTGAACCGGGGCGAAGTGCCGATCTTCGAGCCGGGGCTGGAGGCGCTGATTGCCAAGAACACCGCGGCGGGGCGTCTGTCCTTCACGACCGATCTGGTCGCGGCGGTAGATGGGGCCGAGGCGGTGTTCATCGCCGTCGGCACGCCCACCCGGCGCGGCGACGGTCACGCGGACCTGACCTATGTGATGGCTGCCGCTGGCGAAATCGGGCAGGCCCTTACGGGTTATGCGGTGGTGGTAACCAAGTCCACGGTCCCGGTCGGCACCAACCGCAAGGTGGCCGAGGCGGTCCGCGCGGCCAATCCGGGGGCTGACTTCGACGTGGCCTCGAACCCGGAATTCCTGCGCGAAGGAGCGGCCATCGACGATTTCATGCGCCCCGACCGGGTGGTCGTCGGGGCCGAGACGCCGAAGGCGCGGAAAGTGATGGCCGAACTGTATCGGCCCCTGTCCTTGCGCGAATTCCCGATGGTCTATACGGGCCTCGAAAGTGCCGAGATGATCAAATACGCCGCGAATGCGTTTCTGGCGACCAAGATCACCTTCATCAACGAGATCGCTGCCCTGTGCGAAAAGGTCGGGGCGGACGTGAAGACGGTGGCCAAGGGCATCGGCATGGACGGGCGCATTGGCGACAAGTTCCTGCACGCCGGACCGGGCTATGGTGGCAGCTGTTTTCCGAAGGATACCAAGGCCTTGGCCCGGATCGGGCAGGAACATGCCGCGCCGATGCAGATCGTAGAGGCGGTCATCAAGGTCAACGAGGAGGTCAAGCGCCGGATGATCGACAAGATCGTCGATCTCTGCGGCGGGTCCGTGCGCGACAAGACGATTGCGGTCCTTGGCGTGACCTTCAAGCCCAACACCGACGACATGCGCGAGGCGCCGTCCTTGACCATCGTCCCGGCCCTGGTCGGGGCGGGCGCGAAAGTGCGGGTCACCGATCCGCAAGGCCGCCATGAGGGCGAGGTCTTGCTGCCCGGGGTGAAGTGGGTCGACAACCCCTATCAGGCTGCGAACGATGCCGATCTGGTGGTCCTGCTGACGGAATGGAACGAGTTCCGCGGGCTTGATCTGGCCAAGCTCGCCCGCAAGATGGCGACACCCCAGATGGCCGACCTGCGCAACATCTATGACCCGGCGGAAGTGCGCGAGGCGGGCTTTACCGCCTATGTCGGCGTGGGGCGCTAGGCCCCTTTCCCGAAGCTTTGCCGAAAATCCCGACCAATCGCCCAGATTGCGCCGTGATCGGATCATCGGACGTTAGGACCTGCGGAGGCACCCTCATACCCGGGTAAATGGGTGTGTGGGGCCGGAAGTGATCAACTTTCTGGTGCTGGAGACGTTCACGGCTGCGCCGCTGAACATGGTGTCGGGCATTTGCGATCTGGAGCTGGTGGTGCAGGGGGGGAAGACCCTGCTCTATTCGGCG
Organism: Paracoccaceae bacterium; assembly: GCA_046305855.1. GTDB lineage: Bacteria > Pseudomonadota > Alphaproteobacteria > Rhodobacterales > Rhodobacteraceae > Tabrizicola. The sequence goes on along the minus strand of JBKDYO010000055.1, from coordinate 20,641 downwards.
ACCCGTGCCGGGGGTGGCGTGCTGGCGCTGGACGTCGGCGGCACGATGACGCTTCTCGACCAGGAAAGCATTTCCCCCGGCATGGCGCTGCCGGCCGAGGCGACGCTGGACACCGTGGTCATCAACGGCACGACCCATCTGATCGTCACCGGGGCAAATCAGGCCGGGGTCAACGCCTTTGGCATCAGTGCCACCGGCACGCTGAACGCCCCGATCCAGTTGCCCGGCAGTCTTGCGGGGGCCATCGCCGCGCAGACCATCCTGCAGATCGGGGGTGCGACCTACTTCTACGCCGCGCGGATGGGCGAAAGCACGATCCACACCTATTCGGTGGCCGCAAACGGGACGATGACGCTGGTCGGCTCGAAGGTGTTGGACGGGCCTTACACCGGGGTCGACATCACCACATTGGTGCCGGTCACGGTGGGCGGGCAACGGTTCATGATCAGCCTGTCGCTGGAGGCCGACGTGATGCGCGCCTTCCCGGTGGCGGCGAACGGCACGCTGGGCAATCCGACGATGATCGGCGCGCCGCAGGGACTGGGCATCAACGACCCCTCGGCGGTCGAAACGGTCGAGATGGCCGGATCGACCTACCTGATCCTCGCCTCGACCAATTCCTCCTCGATCAGCGTGGTCCGGCTGGCATCCGACGGGTCGATGCAGGTGACTGACCATGTGATCGACACGCTCGACACCCGGTTTGCGGCCGTGCAGTCGGTGGCGACAGTGCAGGTCGGCGACCGGGTCTTCGTCATCGCGGGCGGCGGGGACGAGGGGCTGACGGTCATGACGCTGACCCCTGAGGGTCGGCTTCTGAACTGCGGCCAGCTTCTGAACGACACGGGTCTTGGGCTGGACAACATCACCGCGATGACCGCGCGCGTGACCGGGAGCGTGATCGAGGTTTTCATCGCCACCGAAGGCACCGGGATCATCCGGTTGCAGATCGACCCCGGCACGCTTGCCCCGATCCAGACCGGCGGCTTGGATCCCGCCACGCTGACCGGAACGGCCCAGTCGGACATGATCCTTGGCGGCGACGGAGATGAGCAGATCTTCGGCGGGCTTGAGGATGACATCCTGTCGGACGGGGCCGGGTCGGACTCGCTTTTCGGCGGTGCCGGGGCCGATCTCTTCGTGCTGGCAGCCGATGGCATGGCCGACCGGATCGCCGACTACCAGTTCGGCATCGACAAGATCGACATCTCGGCCTGGGGCCCGATCTATTCGCTGTCCGCGCTGACGATCACCGCCACCGCCACCGGCGCGCTGATCACCTACGGCGAAGAGGTGCTGGAGCTTGTCACGCCGAACGGGATGCCACTGGTCCCCGGGTACTTTCAGCTCAGCGACTTCGTCGCGCTCTGGCATGCGCTGCCTTCCCCGCCGCAACCGGCGAACCTGATCTACGGCACCAACCAGATCGACGTGCTGACGGGCGGGACTGGGGACGACATGTTCCTCGTCTCGGTCGGGGCGGATACGATCACTGGCGGCGCAGGGTTCGACACGATCGTTCTGACCGGAGCCACGGCGGGCATCCGCGTCAGTCTGGAGGCGCTGAACCAGAACACCAACATCGCTGCGGGCCAGACCTATGTATCGATCGAAGGGATCCTTGGATCGGCCTTCTCGGACACGCTGACCGGCGACCCCGCCAACAACCGGATCGAAGGGCAGGATGGCAATGACCGCCTGTCGGGGAGCAGTGGCAACGACAGCCTGTTTGGCGGCAATGGCAATGACACGCTCTTGGGCGGGATCGGGGTGGATGTGCTGGATGGCGGCGTCGGGCGCGACCGGGCCAGCTATCGCGAATCGCTGTTCGGGGTTGTTGCGGACCTGACCACCCCGGGAGGAAACGGGGGTGAGGCGGCGGGCGACAGCTATGTCGGGATCGAGGATCTGGAGGGCACGGGTTACACCGACACGCTGGCGGGCGATGCGCAGGCCAACAACATCCTGGCGCTGGAAGGGAACGACCGGCTGGACGGGCGGGCAGGCAACGACAGCCTTTATGGTGGCGACGGCACCGACACCCTGATTGGCGGCGAGGGGGCGGACCGGCTGGATGGCGGCACCGGCACCGATTTTGCCAGCTACGACACATCTGCCACCGCGATCCGGATCGACCTTGTCACCACAAGCCTGAACACTGGTGACGCGCTAGGCGACATCTTTACGGGAATCGAAGGCTTCATCCTCAGCGCTTTTGCCGACACGTTTTCCGGCTCAACCCTGGCCGATCAGGCCTTTGGTGGTGCGGGCAACGATACGCTGACTGGCCTTGCGGGCAACGACACGCTGTCGGGCGGGTCGGGGAATGACACGCTGTATGGCGGGGATGGCGACGACCGGCTGATGGGGGGGATTGGGACCGACCGGCTTGAGGGCGGGGCGGGGACGGATCTTGTCACCTATGCCGAGGCCACGGCGGGGGTCTGGGTGGATTTCGTGACGCCCGCCCTGAACACCGGAGAGGCGCTGGGCGATGTCCTTGTGGCGATCGAAGGTGTGGAAGGCTCGGGCTTTGCCGACACGCTGGCGGCGGACGCGGGCGCGAACCGGCTTTTCGGGCTTGGTGGCAACGATGCGCTGTCGGGCCGGGGCGGGAACGACCTACTGGAGGGTGGGGACGGCGACGACACGCTGATGGGCGGCACAGGGTCGGACACGCTGACCGGGGGGGCGGGGGTCGACATCGCGTCCTACGCGGAAAGCACGGGCCTGCGGGTCGACATGGCGACGCCGTCGCTGTCGACGGGCGAGGCGCTGGGCGACACTTTCTCCGGGATTGAGGGGCTGCTGGGCGGCACCGGGGCCGACACGCTGCAGGGCGACGGTTTCGCGAACCTGCTGCTGGGGGGCCTTGGCAACGACAGCCTGGAGGGACGGGCCGGCAACGACACGCTGCAGGGCGGTGACGGGGCGGACACTCTCATGGGCGGCGACGGCAATGACACGCTGGATGGGGGTCTTGCCAATGACTGGCTGGACGGGGGCATTGGCAACGACACCCTGATGGGCGGCGATGGGCTGGACACGCTGCTTGGCGGGGACGGCGTCGACCAGCTGGACGGAGGTCTTGCCAGTGACCGGCTGGAGGGCGGAGCTAGCAACGACACCCTGACGGGCGGTGACGGCAACGACCTTCTTTACGGCGACGCAGACTTTGACTGGCTGGACGGCGGCAGCGGGAATGACACGCTGGTCGGCGGTGACGGGGACGACCGGCTGGACGGCGGCATCAATACCGACCGGCTGGAGGGGGGCCTTGGCAATGACCTCTATTTCGTGGACTCGGCCCTTGATGTGGTGGTCGAAGCGGCGCTTGCGGGAACCGACACGATCGACACCACGCTGACCAGCTACACCTTGGGTGCGAATGTCGAAATCCTGATCCTGCGGACGGGCGCGAATGCGACTGGAATCGGGAATACGCTCGACAACACGCTGGCTGCGGGGGCAGGAAACGACACGCTGTCGGGGCTTGCCGGGGTCGACTGGCTTTACGGCGATGCGGGCAACGACAGCCTGGATGGCGGGTCCGAGACGGATGCGCTTTGGGGGGGAACCGGGGCGGATACCATCCTTGGCGGCGATGGCGGCGACGCGCTTCTGGGCGAGACCGGCAATGACGTGCTTTACGGTGGCAACGGGGTCGACTGGCTTTTCGGTGGCGATGACAGTGACCGGCTGGAAGGCGGGGCCGACACCGACGCGCTGTTCGGCCAGTACGGCAATGACCTGCTGTATGGCGATGGCGGGGATGACAACCTAGACGGCGGCTTTGGCGAGGATGTGCTGTACGGCGGGCAGGGGGTCGACTGGCTCTTTGGCTCGTTCAGCAATGACAGCCTGTTTGGCGGCAGCGAGACCGATGCGCTGTTCGGGCAGGAGGGCGACGATCTCCTTGACGGTGGCGATGGTGGGGACAACCTCGATGGCGGCTCCGGGCATGACAATCTGACGGGTGGGGCGGGCGACGACTGGCTTTACGGCCAGGACGGCCAGGACACGTTGAACGGCGGCGACAATGACGACGTTCTCTGGGGTGGTGCGAACAATGACACGCTGATCGGGGGCGTGGGTGGCGATCACCTTGACGGCGGCGATGGCGACGACTGGCTGAAGGGCGGCGCGGGCCGCGACGTCTATCATGGCGGGGCCGGGGTCGATCACTTCGAGATCATTACGGCGGATGCCGAGGATCTGTTCCTCGACTTCACCACCGGGGTGGACCGGGTGGTTTTGGACCGCGCGGCACTGGGCATCGCGGCGGGGGCGACGCTGGCGGGGATGTGGCAGACGGGGCAGGCCATGCCCAGCAACTTTGCCGGACCGGCGGCGGTCCTGTTCTTCGACACCAACTTCCGTGCGCTGTTTCTTGACCTTGACGGTGGGTCGACCGCCAATGCCGTGGCGCTTTTCAGCCTGGATGAGGGTTGCACGCTGGCCCTTGCGGACCTCCTGTTGGTCTAGGGCCGCTTGCGGAACGCACTGGACAATGCCCGGAGTTTCAACGCAAACCATCGGCGCGGTCGGTGGTTTAGGGGCGTGAGGCGATGACGGATCGGATCCTGGTGACGGGCGGCGCGGGCTATATCGGGTCGCATGCCTGCAAGGCGCTGGCGCGCGCCGGTTTTCAGCCCGTGGTCTTCGACAACCTTGCGACGGGTTGGGCCGGGGCGGTGAAATGGGGCCCCTTGGTCCGGGGCGACCTGATGGACCGCGCGACGATCGATGCGGCCTTGGCCGAGCACAAGCCGGTCGCAGTGATGCATTTCGCAGCGCTCTCGCTGGTGGGCGAATCGATGAAGGACCCCGGTCTGTACTGGCGGGTGAACACCGGCGGTGCGCTGAACCTGCTGGAGGCTTGCGCGGCGGCGGGTGTCAGGAACTTCGTCTTCTCGTCAACCTGCGCGACATACGGCGATCAGGATGGTGTCCTGCTGACCGAGCAGACGCCGCAGCGGCCGATCAACGCCTATGGCGGGTCCAAGCTGGCAATTGAACAAATGCTGCGCGATTTCGGGGTTTCGGCCGGGATCAACCATGTGATCTTTCGATATTTCAACGTTGCAGGCGCGGACCCCGAAGGCGAGATCGGCGAACAGCACACACCCGAGACCCACCTGATCCCGCTGATGCTGGATGCCGTCGCGGGCAAGCGCCCGGCGCTGACGCTGTTCGGCACGGATTATCCGACCCCGGATGGCACTTGTGTGCGCGACTACGTCCATGTCTCGGATCTGGCCGATGCGCATGTGCTGGGGCTGCAGCACCTTCTGGCGGGCAAGGGCGATGGCGTCTTCTGCTTGGGCACCGGGCGCGGCTTTTCGGTGCGCGAGGTGATCGAGGCAAGCCGCATGGTCACCAACCGCGAGGTTCCGGTGGTGATCGGCGCGCGGCGGCCGGGTGATGCGGCGGCGCTGGTGTCGTCCACCTCGCATGCCATCGAGAGCCTGGGATGGGAGCCTTCGCGGTCCACCCTGCGGCAGATGATCGGCGACGCCTGGGCCTGGGCGCAGCGACCGGGCTTTGACGAATAGGGCCTAAAGGTCCCAGTCGAGCGCGGGCTTCTTCGCCGGTTGCGCCTGCGTCTCGGTGATCCCGAGCCAGCCGCCGCGCAGGGGAACCTTCCGTTCGGCCCCCCAGTCGCCAGTGATGGTCAGCGTGTCGCCCTCTAGCATCACGCCCGCGACCGACTGACCTTCCGGCCAGGCGATCGCGCCGATGATGTGGCGCACTTCGACCGTGCCTTCGGGGTTCAGCGTCACCAGACCCGGCTGCCCGGCGGCGGTCAGGGGATCTGGGGTTTCCCGCGCCGACAGCCCCAGCATCGGCAGCGCGGCCCCCTCCTCGACCCCAAGGCAGCCGGTGTGCCGACCGTTCCAGGGCGCATAGTCGCGCCCGCCGTTCGAATGCCAAAGCATCGTCATCGGCAACAGCGCGGGGTTGCGCAGCGACAGGAAAAGATCGCCCTCCGCCGGACGGACGACCGCTGTCCAGCCAAGCCGCGAGGCCGGGTCTTCGATGCCCGCGACGAAATCCTCGTGGCGCTCGCCCCAGGGGTATCGGTGCAGGTTGACCATGCCGCCATCGGCGCCGGGAAACTCGGCGGCATCCTCGCTGCGGCGCGGGTAGGCAAGGCAGGACCGGCCCCCTGTCGTCTCAAGCGGCTCGGCCAGGGTTTCCCACCAGCGCTTGCGGGAAAACGACAGCTTTGCTCCGTTCGGGACCGAGACCATGGCGTGATTGGCGACGGGCAGCGCGCCTGCACCGCCTATGAAGAGATGGCGCTGGTAGACGAAGGGGTGGTCGTCCGCGACCGACAGTTCCTTGATCAGCGTCGCGCCCTGCACTGCACCGGACAGGATCGCGCGCAGGGTGCCGGGGGCTGATGGCACGACTTGCCATTCGCCATTGGCAGGCAGTCCATGAAGACTCGGATCGGGTGCCCCCATCGGTGCGGCAAGGAAGTCGCCCGCCAACCAGAGCTGGTGCGGGGGCGCGTCGGGGGGAACCTCGGACGCGGCCCAGGGCGCGCGGTGCAGGGGGGCGATCTTTTGCCCCTGATCCGTTACCGTCATCCGGTCGAGAACGCCGCCCTGAGGATGGAAGTCGAAGCTGATGCCTTTGGCAGAGATCCGGTGGGTCATGGCTGGTCCTTCCCTTGCGGTGAAAGCTTGCCGCCGGCGGGCGTCACACGCAAGGCATGGCGCAATGGAAAAGGCCGGTCCGATATGTCCGGACCGGCCTTCCCGTTCAGCGCAAGCGGTGTCACCCTTGGCTTTGCCCCATTCGGGCATAGCGTGCGGGGTCGGCAGATTTCAGGCGCAGCGCCAAGAGATAGCCGATGACACCCCCCGCCGGGATCAGCGCAGGCAGGATCCAGCCCAAGCTGCCGCCGGTGGTGCCGGTCAGGTCACCGAAGTTCAGGAAGATATAGACGAACAGCGCCGCCATGATCAGCCCGGCAACCCCCGGCAGGATCAGTGTCGACAGGGCCGAGCCGCCGCCCTGCCGCTGGAAGAAGACGATCACCGAAGCCGAGGTGATGGCCATCATCCCGATGACGCCCAGCGTCCCGATCTGGCTGATCCAGGTGAACATGTTCAGGATCGGGTCCAGCCCAAGGCCCGCGAAGATCGCCAGAACGATCAGCGCGCCGATGGATTGCACGACAGACCCGATATGCGGGCTTTGGTGTGCGTCATGGGTCTTGCCAAAGGCTTCGGGAAGAAGGCCGTCACGGCCCGCAACATAGGAGTAGCGGGCGATGTAGTTGTGGAAGGCCGACAGCGCGGCAAAGAGGCTGGAGACCAGCAGAAGCCCCGCGATCATCGAGATGGTCGGGTTGGTATAGGTCTCGGCCAGGATGAAGAAATGCGCGGTCGGGTCTTCAAGGCCGCCGAGTGTTTCCAGAAGCTTGTCGGCCCCGGTGCCGGCGATCATCAGCCAGGTGGTAAACACGAAGAAGACGCCGATCATCAGGATCGACAGGTAGGTCGCGCGCGGGATGGTGCGTTCCGGGTCGCGGGCTTCCTCGCCGTAGATCGTGGTCGCCTCGATCCCGATGAAGGACCCCAGGCAGAACAGGACCGCCGCCGTCAGCGACCCCGAGGTGAGGGCCGAGAAGTCGAAGATGTTGACCGCAAGGCCGGTCCCTTCGGCACCGCCCGCGCCAAGGATGGCGAAGTCGACGATCAGGACGATCAGGTATTCCAGCCCCACTAGGACGACCATGACCTTGGCCGACAGGTCCACCTGCCGGTAGCCCAGGATGCCGACCAGAGCGATGGCGATCAGGCTGTAGATCCACCAGTCGAGGTTGATGCCGAACTGGCTGAAGACCCCGGCGGAGACACCGCCCAGAAGGCCGATCAAACCGAACTGCATGGTGTTGTAGGCCACCAGCGCCATGACCGACACAGCGCCGCCCCAGCCGCCGCCAAGGCCCCGCGCGGCATAGGCGTAGAAGGCCCCGGCGTTGATGACATGGCGGCTCATAGCGACGTAACCGGCCGCAAAGGCCAGCATCATCAGCGTCAGAAGGATGAAGGTCAGCGGGATCCCGGTCCCGTTGCCCAGAAGAAAGGCCAGGGGCATCGCCCCGGCGACGCCGGTCAGCGGAGCCGCTGCCGAGATGACCATGAAGGTGACGGCCACCAGCCCAAGCGAATTGCGTCGCAGCCGGTTTGACCCGATTTCGGTGAATTCAGTCATGTTCCCTCCGTGTTGCGCAAGGCCCGGGTCTTTGTGCCAGGGTCCTCAGAAACTGCGGCTTTGCTGCCGCAGAATACTTAACAGTTTAACTATCTTCGGTCAGATGTATAGCCTTTCTGTAAGCCCGCTGCCCGTAAAGCAGCGCCGAGGCGTTGCCCGACAGTCGCACGGCAGACACTCGACCGATGATGATGTGGTGCGTCTCCCACAGAAGGGCGGTGGCCAGGCGGCATTCGAAGGCTGCCGTGGCCCCGGACAGGACCGGCTGGCCCAGATCGCCCGCCTCCCATGCGACCTGATCAAAGCGTTCGGATCGGTCCGTGGCACTTCGCCCGGCGAAAAGGTTGGCGATGCCCTGCTGGCTTTCGGCCAGAAGGTTGGCGCAGAAGGCCCGGTTCTGCAGGATCGCGGTCGCCGCCGGGGATTGCCGGTTGATGCAGACCAGCAGCGAGGGCATCTCGCCGTCTGCCGAAACCGATGTCAGCGACGAGACCGTCACCCCCGCCCGCCCGCCATCGCCATCGGTGGTGGCGACAGCGACAAAGGTGGCCGCACGGCTCATCCCTTCGACAAAGGCAGCGCGGAGGTCGTCGGCATCTGGCATCAGGTCACCCAAGGTCAAAGAAACGCTGCAGTTCCACGTCGGGAACCTTCTTGCGGAATTCGTCGTGCTGTGCCGTGCGCGTGGCGGCGAAGCCATCGACAAAGCGGTAGCCCAGCCAGTCGCGGGCAAAATCGGACCCCTTCAGCCGCTCGATCGCTTCGGGCATCGACCGGGCAAAGTCGCGGGCCGGGGTCTGTGCATAGCCCGAACCGATCACTTCCGCCTCGGGCTCGATCTGGTTCAGAATCCCCGCAACCCCTGCGGCCAGGGTGGCAGCTGTCGTGAGATAGGGATTGGTGTCCGCGCCCGGCAGGCGGTTTTCCACCCGCAGCGAACCCGCGTCGTGACCGACCACGCGAAAGCAGGTCGTGCGGTTTTCATAGCCCCAGGTCAGACCGGGCGGCGCAAAGGTGCCGGGGGCAAAGCGGCGGTAGCTGTTCACTGTGGGCTGGAAGATCAGGGTCATGTCCCCGATGTAGGCCTGCAACCCGCCGAGAAAATGGCGGAAGGTCTGGCTGATGCCGTTTCTTCCTGTGTCGTCCCAGAACAGCGGCGTGCCCGCCCGGTCCTTCAGGCTGATGTGCAGGTGGATCGACTGGCTGTCGGCCCCTTCGCTCCATCTCGGCATGAAGGTCACGCATTTGCCCTGCCGCAGCGCCAGCGCGCGGATGAAGTTCTTCAGAAGGACCAGCTGATCGGCCGGCTCCAGCCCTTCCCCGGCTGCGATGCAAGCCTCCATGAAGCCCGCGCCGATCTCTTCGTGCATCTTGGCAAGATCGATGCGCAGGGGTTCGCAGATCGCAGCGACCGCCTCGTACCATTCGGTCTGCACCGCCTGATAGAGGATCAGGTCATGGCTTGGGTGCTGGGTCGCTGGTGTAAGATTGCGATAGCCCTTGTCCGCGGCACTTCCCGGGGTCTCGTTGAACAGCGTGTATTCCAGTTCCATCCCGTATTTCGGGACCAGCCCCGCCGCAGCGGCGCGGGCAAGGACCCGGGACAGGATCGACCGGGGGCAAAGCTCGGCCGACGCGCCGGAGAAGTTCGACAGCACCAAAAGGTCGTGCCCCGGCTTCGACCAAGGCAGCCTGCGGGCGCTGGTGTGGTCGACCTGCAAGGGATCGTCGTGGAAATCACCCGTGTCGTCATTCACCCCGGGCAGGTTCAGAAGCACATCAGTCGGGTCCAGCGACAGCTGCGCCGGGGCCATGCCCATGCCGGACTTCGCGATCCCCTTCAGGGCCGAAGCCGAGACCATCTGGCCCCGCAGAAGGCCATTGGTGTCAGCCATCGCCACGGTGGCAAAGCGGCTGGCGGGATCGGCGAGGAAGTCGTCGAGAAGGCTCATTGCGGCTCCTGTCGGCAAAGCGCGGCCAGTTGGTCCAGGTCCTGCGCGGGGGTGGTCGAGTAGGCCTTGAGAAAGACGCGAAGGCCGTTGGTGATGTAGCGGTTCAATGTGGCCCGGTCGGGCAGCGCGTCGGGCATGTGCAGCGCCTGCGTCCGGGGGGCGGACAGGATCAGGCCCCAAAGATCCTGCGCGGCCAGTTCGGCGTCGTCAAAGGCCAGCCGCCCCGCGTCGCGCTGCGTCGCAAGATAGCGCATGATCCCGTGCAGAAGATGGTCCGGCCCGCTGGCCTGATAGGCGCGACCGATCTCGGGAAAGCGGGACACTTCGCCGATGATCAGCCGCGCAAGGGACAGCATGTCGGGGCGCATGACAGTGTCGGCATAGGCCCAGGCGAAGTCCAGCAGGTCGGCGACCATGGACCCCGAGGGATGGTCGAAGACGTCCAGCATCAGGTCGCGCTTGGCCAGCATCATCGCCTGAAAGAGGTCGTCCTTCGAGGCGAAGTAGGAATAAAGCGTCGGCTTTGTCAGCCCGGCCTCCATTGCCACCGCATCCATCGTCGCGCCAGAAAAACCTTGCGCCGCAAAGACCTTGAGCGCTGCGTCAAGGATCGCGCGCTCGCGGTTCAGCCGGTTCAACTGGCGACGGGGAAGCGCGGTCATGACAGGCGGTTGAGGAAGGCGAGGAGGTGGCGGTTGTAGATGCCGGGCTTCTCGACATTGCAGACATGGCCCGCGCCGGGAATGACCTCGAACCGCACATGGGGCAGGGGGGCTGCGTCCCATATCCGCCCTGCAACACCCCGGATCTCTGACGGCGGGGCAAGGCGGTCATGTTCGCCGGTCATCATCAGGACGGGCATCGTCAGCTTGGCGAAGTCGAAACGCTCCAGGGGGTTGGTGAAACAGCGCAGCGCATCGCGGTAGGTGGCGGCAGGGATCGCGGCCATACTGTCGAAAAGCTTTTTCATCGTTCCGGCATCCGCCTCCGGCCCGGCCAGCACCTTCACGACAGCGGGGGCGAAATCGGCGGGCACCTGGCCTGCGTTCAAGGGCACTTCGCGGCTGATCCGAAAGGCTTCGCGCTCGTCCGGCCCCGCCTCGGACATGCCGGTGCAGCCGCCGGATAGAACCAGCCCCGCCAGCATCCCGGGATGCCGCATTGCAAAGGACGTGGCGATCCAGCTGCCATAGGACAGCCCCACGAGCACCAGCCGCCGGGCGCCAAGCCGGTCGGCGACCCGCAGGATGTCGGCGCAGTAATCGTCTACGGTAGAGGGACTTGGCCCAAGCGTGCTGTCGCCATAGCCCCGCAGGTCCAGCGCGGCGGCGCGCATGGTCCGACCGACGGCACCCAGTTGCGGCAGCCAGTTGACCCGACCGCCGCCGATGCCATGCAGGAAAAGACAAAGCCGACCGTCGCCCAAGTCGGGTGTCACCGAAAGGGCAAGTCGGGGCAGGTCGTCGACGATCACGGTTTCGACCGGCGACGGGTCCGGCGCTGCGGATTCTGCGGATTTCGGCGCCGCCGCCGTCGCCAAAGCCGCGATCCCGGCCTCATACACCGCCTTCGTGCCTTCGCAGATCGCCTCCAGCCGCGCTGCCTTGGCGCGGATCGTTGCGGTCCAGGTCACCGCGCTGCCCCCGGTTTCGGCGGGGGACACGGTGATCCGCGCGTCATATGCCTCGCAGTCGCGGATGCCCTCCAGATGCGTGTAGCCCAGCACCCGGTCGCTGTCCGAGATGTAGGTCTGCTGTTCGCGGTACAACGTGCCCTCGCCGCTGACCGTAAAGGCGCGAGCCCGCGCCCCATGCGGACCCCGTTCCTCCGCCATCGAGGTCACCCAAGGGTGCCAGGCCCCGCAGAAATCGCGCACGACCGACCAGACCGCCTCGGGTGCAAGGGGCACGTTGCCCCGGACCTGAACAGTGTCACGCCCCATCAGCGCAGGGCTTTCAGCGCGCCGCCGTCGCCGCGCCAAAGCGAGTTGCGCGCCCCGCCCTCATCGCCGGGGGCAGTGTCCAGTTCGTCCATCTCGTACAGCGCGAGGACGCCGATGTAATCTTCCATGATCTCGCTGGTATAGGGCAGCATCAGCGCCCCGCAGCGGCTGTCGCGGTACATCCGCTCAAGCGGCAGCGACTTCAGCATCGACTGCCCGCCACAGGTCCGGATGGCAAGCGCGGTGATCTCTTGCGCCCCCTCCATCACGTTGTACTGGGCGGCGTACATCCGCATCACCTCGGCCTTCGAAGGCATCCCCTTGGCCTCAGAGAAAGCCTGCCACCACAGCGCCCGCATGTTGGCCAGGCGGGCATACATCTTCGACACCGCCACCCGCTTGGTGGCATACATCCGCCGGTCGATGGGCGGCTGGCCGGGGACGCGGCCCTGCAGGTAGGCGATGGTGAAGTCATAGGCGCCCTGCGCCACGCCCATGTAGGTGGGCGAGAGCGTCGCCATCATGTGCGGCCAGTTTGGCAGGGTCTTCCCGAAAATGCCGCGCGGCATCAGTAGGTCATCTTCCGTGACGAAAACGTCTTTCAGAATGAGGTCGCGGCTGTTCGTCCCGCGCATCCCCAAGGGGTCCCAGTCGCCCTTGACCGTCAGGCCGGGGGCGTCCTTCGGGACGACGAACAACAGGGTGTCCTCGTGTCGCGGCTCGATGCCTTCGAAGACCTCGGTGCAGACGATGGTGTAGTAGTCGCAATAGCCCGCGAGCGATGCGAATTTCTTGAAACCGTTGATCTTCCAACCGCCATCGACCTTGCGGCACTGGGTCTGGTTCGGCTTCGAGGTCCAGTTCTGCCCGCCCTCGGATATGGGCTGCGAGTAGATCGCCCGTTCGGCGATGGCCCGGCGAAACTGGCGTTCGCGCAAGGGGGCAAAGACGGCCCGTTCGGCCTCGGTCAGGTTCGGCATGTCATACATGAACCGCGACCAGGCCATCGAACCGTTGTGCATGTTGAACGTAAGCGCCGTCGCCCCGCAATACTTGGCGATCTCGGCTCCCACGATGGCGTAGTCGCCCATCGAAAAGCCCCAGCCGCCGAACTCCTCCGGGATCGACAGGCCGAGGAAGCCATGGTCGGCAAGGTCCTTGTAATTCTCGGTCGGGAACGAGGCCTCGTCGTCCACGGCCCGGGCGCGGGCCGCAAAGATGGGCCCCAGCTCGTTGATCTTGCGCATCGCCGCGGCGACCTCGGGGCGGACGCGAGACATGTCATAGTAGTCGGCGGGATCGCTCATCGGCAGCACGGCGGGGATCGGGGACTGGTCGGTCATTGGCCAAGCTCTCCTTGTAGAACGCCGTTCTGGACGACGCTGCGCCCGTCCAGCGCGATGGTGCAGCCCCGCATCGGCAGGTCGAAATGGCCGAGCGTATAGCGCCCCGCATATTGGTTCGCGCCCGTGGACCACAAGAACGATCCGGCGATGGCCCGGAACTCCACCGCCTGCATGTCGCGCTTGTCGTACATGGCTGCCGAAACCCACTTTGCGCGGGTGTTCACCCCCCAGCCGACGTGGGAAATGCCATAGGCGTTCCGGTCGTCCCAGGCCTCCAGGTATTCGCGGAAGTGCAGCGCATCGATGCCGTCGCCGTCGATCCGGGTGACGAAGTCATTCTCGATCCGGCAGTCGATCCGGCTGGTAAGGGTGGTCTTGAACGTCAGGTTCATGTCGCCCACGTCCATCACGATCCGCCCGTTCACCGCGCCCTTGCCCGGAAAGGCCAGACACAAGCCCCCCGGCCAGTGCGCCACAGCGCCGGGATGTGTGCCAAAGCCCGGCGTGCCCCCGCAGGGCGCATCGGTCAGCTCCACCACCAGATCCGTCCCGGCGGTCGAGGTGACCCGCATTTCCCGTGCCTCGCGCAGCATCTGGATGCCGATTTGCACCCGGGCCGCGTCCTCGGCCTTCGGCTCGGTCCGCTCCAGGATTTCCGGGTGTTCGTTGGTGATGACCAGAAGCCGCGCGCCCGCTGCCTCGATCTCGGGCCATTCCGGGGCGTGGATCAGGCCTTCGACGGTGCAGTCGACGACGACCTCGACCCGCTTCAGCGCCTCGACCACTGCGCGGTTCCCCGCGATGGCCCAGCTTGTCCCGGTGGACTTCACCGGGACCGGGGCCGTCTGCGGAGGGGTCGGCATCTGCACATGGAAGCTGGACGCCCCAAGATCAAACGCCGCCAGCTCGCACAGATGCACCAGAACTGGCCGGGACTGGGTTTCCGAGATGATCGCGATCCGGGTGCCAGAGCCGATCCCGTTCAGCGCAAAGACCCTGCGGAAGGCGGCCAGCCATTTGCCTTCGATCCGTTCCTGCAGCATCCCGTCCCCCAGTGCGACGCGCGACGACTCGCGCAGCGCAAATTGCTTTACTGGTCAGTATGGTTTTCTGCGAGGGGCCCGTCTGTCAACGGTTATCGTCTGGCGGGGCTGTCCATCTGCGTCTTGCCGTGCGCGCCGCCAAGGTCATCCAGGATCGGGCAGTCGGGGCGCGTGTCGCCCGCGCAGCAGTGGACCAGATGCGCCAGTGCCTCCTTCATCGTCTCCATTTCCCGGATACGATGCTCCAGCGCCGCTATCTGGTCTTCCGCCAGACGTTTCACGTCCGAACTGGCCCGCTCGCGGTCGCGCCAAAGTGCCAAAAGCTCGGCAACCTTCTCCATCGGAAAGCCAAGGTCCCGGGCGCGGCGGACAAAGCGCAGGATCTGCACCTCTTTCGGCCCGTAGGTCCGGTAGCCCGACCCGGTGCGCCCGGCCGGGGGGATCAGGCCGGTTTCCTCGTAATAGCGGATCATCTTGGCCGACACGCCCGAGGCTTTTGCGGCTTCGCCAATGTTCATCATCTGCGGGCTCCATAGCGTTTTAGGCGCAGGGCGTTGGTCAGCACGAAGACCGAGGACATCGCCATGGCGCCGGCCGCAAGGACCGGGGACAGAAGGATGCCGAAGGCAGGATACAGCACCCCCGCCGCCACCGGGATCAGGGCCGCGTTATAGGCGAAGGCCCAGAAGAGGTTCTGCCGGATGTTCCGCATCGTCGCGCGGGACAGTCCGATGGCATCGGCCAAGGCGGGCAGGCGGCCCGAGACCAGAACCACATCCGCGGCTTCGATGGCGACGTCGGTCCCCGTGCCCATGGCGATGCCCACGTCCGCCTCGGCCAGCGCGGGTGCATCGTTGATCCCGTCACCGGCAAAGGCCAAGGCACCTTCGGCCTTCAGCTTGCGGATGACTTCGACCTTGCCCTCGGGCGTCACCTCGGCCACCACCTCGTCGATCCCGAGGTCGCGCGCAATCGCCTGCGCCGTCCGCGCGTTGTCGCCCGAGATCATCGCCAGCCGCAGCCCCAGCGCCTTCAGCGCGGCGATCGCAGCCGGAGTCGTCGGCTTCACGGTATCGGCGACCGCCAGCAGCGCCACGGCCTTGCCGTCCCGCGCCGCATACAGCGGGCTTTCGCCGCGGTCGGCCAGCCGTTCAGCCTCGGGCAGGAAGGCGGCGATGTCCACGCCGCGCTTGCCCATCTCACGGGCGGAGCCCAAGGCAATCTCTGCCCCACCGACCCGCGCCGAAACGCCGTGGCCGGGCTTTGCCTGGAAGCCCTCGACCGCGGGCAGGGTCATCCCTTCTGCCGCTGCCACGATGGCGCGGGCCACGGGATGCTCTGACTGCGCTTCGACGGCTGCAAGCACGGGCAAAAGCGCCTCTTTCGTCTCGCCCTCGGCGGGCTGAAACGCGGTCAGCACCGGCTTGCCTTCCGTCAGCGTCCCGGTCTTGTCGAAGGCCACGACCTTGACCCCCTGCAAGGCCTGCAACGCCTCGCCTTTGCGGAACAGGACGCCCAGTTCCGCCCCGCGCCCGGTCCCGACCAGGATCGAGACTGGCGTCGCCAGACCCATCGCACAGGGGCAGGCAATGATCAGGACAGCCACCCCGTTCACCAGCGCCATCGGCAAAGCCGGCGCGGGGCCGAAGACCAGCCAGACCACGAAGGTCAGCGCCGCTAGGCCCATCACCACGGGCACGAACCACAGCGTCACCTTGTCGACCAGCGCCTGGATCGGCAGCTTGCCGCCCTGAGCGGCCTCGACCATGCGGATGATCCGGGCCAGCATGGTGTCGGCCCCGACCGCCACCGCCTCCATGACAAATGCCCCGGTCTGGTTCACTGTCCCGCCGATCACCGTATCACCTGGGTGTTTTTCCACCGGCAGGGGCTCGCCCGTCACCATGCTTTCGTCGATCCAACTGGCACCCGAGGCCACGCGGCCGTCGACCGGCACCCGTTCGCCCGGCCTCAGTTCCAGCATGTCCCCGGGCCGGACCTCGGCCACCGGCCGGTCAACCACTGTGCTTCCCTGCCGGACATGCGCGACCGCGGGCTGCAAGGCGACAAGCCGCGCAATCGCCTGCGAGGACCGGCCCTTGGCCCGCGCCTCCAGCAGCCGACCCAGAAGGATCAGTGTCACGATCATCGCGGCGGCCTCGAAATAGACCGCAACGGTTCCGGGCGGCAGTAGCGCGGGCAGGAAGGTTGCCAGCGTCGAATAGGCCCAGGCCGCGCCGGACCCGACCGCCACCAAGGAGGACATGTCGGGCGCCCCCTTCACCAGCGAAGGAATGCCGCGGGTAAAGAAGCGCCGGCCCGGACCGGCGAGGACCAGCGTGGTCAGCACGAACTGGATCAGCCAGCTTGTGCCTTGCCCGATAGTGGCCATGACCCAATGGTGGAACGCTGGGACCATGTGTCCGCCCATTTCCAGCACGAAGACCGGCAGGGTCAGCGCCGCCGCCAGGATCAGATCGCGCGTCAGGACATCGGCTTCCTGCGCATGCCGCTCGACAGGCGTTTCCGTAACGGCCGAGGCGAGCCGCGCCACATAGCCCACGGTCTTGACCGCCGCCACAAGCGCCGCCGGATCTGCGATGCCCTCGACCCGGGCGCTTTCGGTCGCAAGGTTCACATGGGCCGACGTCACCCCCGGCACGGCTTGCAAGGCCCGTTCCACCCGCGCGACGCAAGAGGCGCAGGTCATCCCCTCGATCACCAGATCCTGCGGCGGAGAGGCCACGGAATATCCGACCCGGGTCACTGCCCCGATCAGCGCGTCGGCCTCTGCCGTGCCGTGCACTTCGGCCCGCTCGGTCGCAAGGTTGACCGCGACAGACGTCACGCCCGGCACTGCCTTCAGCGCTCGCTCAACCCGTGCGACGCAAGACGCGCAGGTCATTCCCTGGATTTGCAGATCCAGGGTCGGTTCGGTCAGCGTTGCGGTCATGATCAGTCCTCTGTCCGGTATGGGACGAGACTCATATGGGGGTTCCCATGATGGGAAGGTCAAGGGGTCGGCGAAGAATACCTGTGCGGGGCCTAAAACCGCGTCGGCAGATAGGGTCCCGGGTTCAGACCCGTGGCATGGCCGTCGATCATCCCCGCGACCATCCGCGCGGTCATCGGGGCCAGCGTGACCCCTAGATGACCGTGGCCGAAGGCATGGATCACCTCGGCCCCGCCGCGCGACGGGCCGATCACTGGCAGGCTGTCTGGGATCGACGGGCGAAAGCCCATCCAGTTGCGATCAGGCTTGCCGAGTTGGGGAAAGAAGGCCCGCGCGCCCTCGACCAGTTTCGCGATCCGGTGGGGCGAGGGCGGCAGCGTCAGCCCGCCAAGCTCCACCGTTCCCGCAACCCGCAGGCGGCCAGCCATCGGGCAGAAGTAGAACCCCCGCGCCGTGGGGCAGGAGGGGCGCGACAGAAGCGGCTCGGCCATGTCCCACTCGACATGGTAGCCACGCTCGGTGTCGAGGGGGATGCGGTCCCCGGCCTGCGCCGCCAGCGCACGGGAATGCGCCCCGGCAGCGATCACGACCCGACGGGCGTGCAGGTGCAGTCCCGGGCCCTCGATTACCACGCCATCGGGCCTGCGCTCCAGCTTTTCGACCCGGTGCGGAAGGTGACGGGCCCTCTCCAGCACCGCCGCCGCGATCAGCCCCATCATCCGCCCGGGATCATCGAGGAAGGTCGCTCCGGTAAAGAAGGCCGCCCCGCCCAGACCGGGGCGCAGGTTCGGCTCCAGCTCGGCCAGCCGGTCGGGGCCGATCAGGTCGACCTCGACCCCAAGGCGGCGGCGCTGGTCAAGCTCGGTCCAGGCGGCGGTGAAGGCCTGCGGGGTCTCATACAGGTAGAGGCACCCCCGACGCTGCAGGATGCCCGCGCCCTGCACGCGAAGGGCAAGATCGTCCCACAGACTGCCCGCATTGGCCAGAAGTGCAGCCAGCGCACGCGAGTTGCGTTCCGCCTGGGCTGGCAGCGATTGCCAGAGAAAACGAAGCAGCCAGGGCGCAAGCGTGGGCAGCGCCCGGTGGCGGATCGCCAGCGGCGAGGTCTTCGAGAACAAGAGCGACGGCAGTGACCGCAGCACATCCGGCGTGCCGACCGGGCTGGTGGCATAACCGGCGATGGTCCCGGCATTGCCGTAGCTTGCCCCCATGCCAGGCTGGCCGGGGTCAACCAGCACCACCTCGCGGCCCTGATCGACAAGATCCAGCGCGATGGTCAGGCCGACCACGCCTGCGCCGATCACCGCGATGTCTGTGGTTTCACGCTTCACCATGACAAGCAGCCCGCCGAGGCGCCCCCGGCGGGCCTTGGCCTCACAGGCAGGCCTCGAACAGCGCCCGGGTGTTCTTCTTGGTCATCTTGACCGGGTTGCCGCCGCAGGAGGGATCCTCCAGAGCCATCTTGGTCAGCATGTCGAGGTCGGGGTCCTTGACGCCAAGCTTGGTCAGGTTCTTCGGGATATCCAGCGTCTCGCGCAGGTCCAGGATGCGCTGATAGAACCCCTTGTAGCCGCCCTTGATCCCGCAATAGGCCGCCGCCGAGGCGAGGCGGTCCTTCACGGCCTTGCGGTTGAAGTCCAGGACCATCGGCATGACGACGGCGTTCGTGGTGCCGTGGTGGGTGTTGTAGACCGCTCCGATGGGGTGGGACAGCGCGTGGATGGCGCCGAGGCCCTTCTGGAACGCCACCGCCCCCATCGCCGCCGCCGACATCATGTGCGCGCGGGCGTCGAGGTCATTGGGGTCGGCGTAGACCTTGGGCAGGTTCTCGAACACCAGCCGCATGCCTTCCAGCGCGATGCCCTGGGACATCGGGTGGTAGAAGGGGCTGGAGAACGCCTCCAGGCAATGCGCCAGCGCGTCCATGCCGGTGCCTGCGGTGATGAACTTCGGCATCCCGGTGGTCAGCGCCGGGTCACAGATCGTGACGGCGGGCATCAGCTTGGGGTGGAAGATGATCTTCTTCTTGTGGGTTTCACTGTTCGTCAGCACCCCCGCCCGGCCCACTTCGGACCCGGTCCCCGCCGTCGTCGGCACCGCGATGATCGGCGCGATTTTCGAGGCATCGGCGCGGGTGTACCAGTCGTCGATATCCTCCAGCTGCCAGACCTTCAGCTTCTTCGGCTGGTGCGCCATCAGCGCGATCATCTTGCCAAGGTCCAGGGCCGAGCCGCCGCCGAAGCAGATCACCCCGTCATGGCCACCCGCAAGGTAGACCTCGATCCCCGCGGCCATGTTGATCTCGTTCGGGTTCGGGTCGACGTCGGAAAAGACCGCCCGGCCAAGGCCGCCGGCCTCCAGCACGTCGAGCGCGCCCTTGGTGATCGGCAGCGATGCAAGCGCCTTGTCGGTCACAAGGAGGGGCTTCGTCAGGCCGATGGATTTGGCGTGGTCCGCCAGTTCAGCGATGCGGCCGACGCCGAACTTGATCGCGGTCGGGTAGGACCAGTTGCGGTTGGGAACTGAGTGGGTCATTTCGGGGCCTTCTTGAGGTGATAGGATTTCGGCCGGGTCACCGAATGGAACCCGAGATAGGAAAGCGAAGAGCCGCGTCCGGTATCCTTGACGCCGGTCCAGGTGAGGGCCGGGTCCAGGTAATCGGCCCGGTTCATGAACACCGTCCCGGTTTCCACCTGCGCGCCCAGGGCGGCGGCGGTGTCGTAGTCTTCGGTCCAGATCGACGCGGTCAGGCCGTAGGGCGAGTCGTTCATCAGCGCGATGGCCTCGGCGTCATTCTTGACCGGCATGATGCCGACGACGGGGCCGAAGGATTCCTCCTTCATCACCCGCATGGAATGGTCGACGTTCACTAGGATCTGCGGAGCGAGGTAGGCCCCGCCGTCGTCGGCGAACTTCTTCGGGTCCAGAAGCGGCTTCGCACCCTTGGCAATGGCCTCCGCCGTCTGATCGCGCACGGTCTGGGCAAAGCGCTTATGCGCCATCGGGCCAAGCGTGGTGGAGGCGTCGAAGGGGTTGCCGAGCTTCAACTGCCCGACCCAGGCGACGGATTTCTCGACGAAGCTGTCGAACAGGCTTTGGTGGACGTAGATCCGCTCGATCCCGCAGCAGCACTGGCCCGCGTTGTACATCGCGCCGTCCATCAGCACGTCGAC
>JBKDYO010000054.1:0-3198 GCA_046305855.1 Paracoccaceae bacterium | reverse complement strand
GGTTCGGACGACGAAGGCGACTGGATCCTGATGGCCAAGGACCTTTAGCTCTGCGCGGTCATCCGAGAAACGCCTTCGCCGTTCCGGCCCATTTCCATGGTTCCTCGGTCGTCGCGTAATGGCCGAGGGTGCTTTGGATCTCCAGATAGGTGACCTGAACCCCCGCAGCGCGAAGCCGGTCGACCTGCGCGCGGCCGACGGCGGGGGGATACCAGAGGTCGGTATCGGCAGTGACGGTGAGGACCGGGATTCGGATGCGGCCCAGATGCGGACGCACGTCGAAGCTGGCGGCGGTGCGGTACATCGACACCAGCGACCAGGGGTCGGCGATCTGCGCCCAGGCGCGAGCTTCGTCCGTCAGCATACCGGCCTGCAGCGTAGGGTCGGAGGTCTTGAGCGCGATCTTTTCGCGCAGGCCGAAGCCGATCAGCATTTCCTCGCGAACCGTGGCGAGGGTGTCCACCATGGCCCCGGGTGCGGGGTGACCGTCGTTCCAGCCCGGAGTTGAGGCGAAGCGGTTCAGCAGGGGCGGGATGGCTGCGGCAAGATCGAAGCTGTCGTGGTCAGCAGTGTCGGTCGCAATGACCCGGGTCACGCGATCCGGCAGGGTAACGGCCCACTGATAGGCCTGGAACCCCCCGAGCGAGCAACCTGCGACAGCGTGCAATCGCTCGATCCCAAGGGACTCGATAAGCAGCCCTTGGGCACGGACGACATCCTCCATCGTGACGGCAGGAAAGCTTTCGCCCCAGGGTTGGCCGCTGGCAGGGTTTGTCGATCCGGCGCAGGTCGAGCCGTAGAACGAGCCAAGGACGTTCGAGGCCAGCACGAAGTACCGGTCGGTGTCATAGATGCGGCCGGGGCCGATCTGGCCATGGCCCCAGCCAATCCGGCTATCAAGGGTCGGGGGATCGGCGGCATGGTGGCTGGAGGTCAGCCCATGGGTCAGGAGGATGGCGTTGGACCGGTCGGCAGCAAGGCTACCCCGGCTGTCCCACGCAATCTCGATCTGCGGCAGGACGACGCCGCAGGCAAGCTGGAAGTCCCGGGCGACAAAGACCGGCATGGTGCACCTGTCTGCTGTTCGAAAGCGAGGATAGCAGAAGCAATGCACAGACGCAGCAGACCGAGCGCGCGGACGAGAGGCGCAAGGGTTTGATGCCAAAGTCCTGTGCTTTTCATCGGTTTGCCGCAGTCTTGCCCGTTTCTTGGATTTGAACAGGAGCCATGGAATCGATGGAATCGTTGACAATCGAGCATCTGAAAGCGGCCAGAACTCCGGCGCGGCCCGCGCTGGTGGCGTTGGCGGCGATTGCCTTGTCGTGGCTGGCGGAGATCGCGGCTCAGGTGGGCGCTTTCGGGCCGGGGGGCGAGATTTCGCTTTGGGGCGTGCAGGTTGCCGTGGCGCAAAGCGCGGTGGTGGTCACGGGGCTGGTCATCGGGCTGGCGCTGGTCGGGCGGATCGACCTTCTGGCACGCATGGTGACGCTGTTGTTCCTGCTGGTGGCGGTGCTGAATCTTGCGCTTTGGACGCTGTATCGTGTGGCGCCGCAGCTTTACGAAACACAGGCGCGGGTCGAGGCGATCCGGGCCGTGTCGCATCTGGTGCAGATAGCACTTCTGGTCTGGCTTCTCCGCGCGCCTGTCCGCCAGTGGCTCCGGGCGGGGCTGGTGATGGCGGTGGTGTTCCTTGGCACCAAGGAAGTCGCCCTGCGCTGGTTCAGCGTCGATGAGCTTTACGTCTTCCCTGATGCCGCCTGGGCTGAGGACTATACGCCAGTCGATGTCGAGGCGCTTTATGCGGCCCAAGGTCGGCTGATGGGCGAGCAGGTGGCGGCGCTTGCGCCGCAGCAGGCGGGGAAGCCCGAGGTCTTTGCGCTGGCCCTGGGGGGCACGGCGGACCAGTCAGTCTTCCTGACCGAGGTTGAAAGCGTGTCGGGTATCCTGGATGCGCAATATGGTGCGGGTCGGCGGACCCTGCGGCTGGCCAACAGCCATGACCACCCGACCCGCTATCCTATGGCCAACCGGGAGAACCTGGCACGGGCGCTGCAAGAGATCGGCCAGCGGCAGGGGCCCGAGGATGTGGCGTTCCTGTTCCTGACCTCGCATGGGAAAGACGACCTTCTGTCGCTCAACTTCGAAGCGGCGGGGACCAGCGACCTGACGGCGGCAGAGTTCCGGCAAATGCTGGAGGACAGCGGCATCGGCCCGGCGGTGATCGTGGTGTCGGCCTGTTTTTCGGGGTCGTTCATCGATGATATTTCCGCGCCGGACCGGCTGGTCATCACGGCGGCGCGGGGGGACAGAAGCAGTTTCGGCTGCCGGGACGGGGCAGAGTGGACCGAGTTCGGCCAGTCGTTCTTCGACCAGGCGTTGCGGGCAGAGCCGGACCCGCGCAAAGCCTTTCCGGCGGCGACCGAGGATGTCGCACGGAAAGAGTCGAAGGACGGGCTGACGCCCAGCTTGCCGCAGATGAGCGAGGGCGCCGAGGTCGGCGTGGTGCTGGACCGTCTGTTGGCGGCGCGCTGACGGGACTGCTTGCCGTTCCAGCGGTTCTGCGCAACTTTGGCGCGGACCCATAGGGAAGGCGGACAGGATGAGCGGCTTCAACCAACCCCTCGGCGGCAACGAGATGCCGCGCTTTGGCGGACCTGCGACCATGATGCGGTTGCCGGCGGCGACATCGGCCAAGGGGCTGGATGTGGGCTTCATCGGGATTCCGATGGATCATGGCACGTCGAACCGGCCGGGGACGCGGTTGGGGCCGCGCCAGATCCGGGATGAGAGCCGGATGATCCGGCCCTACAACATGGCGACCGGGGCGGCACCGTTCGAGCATCTGCAGGTCGCCGACCTGGGCGATGTGGCGATCAACACCTTTGATCTGAAGAAGACCGTCGACATCATCACGGCGCATTACCGGGGGGTGTTGGCCGAAGGGGTGATCCCGTTGACGCTGGGCGGTGACCATACGCTGACCTGGCCGATCCTGCGGGCGATCAAGGAGCGTCACGGGCCGGTGGCGCTGATCCATGTCGACGCCCATGCCGATATCAATGACACCATGTTCGGCGAAAAGGTCGCCCACGGCTGCCCCTTCCGGCGGGCGTGGGAGGATGGCTGTCTGCTGAACGACAAGGTGTTCCAGATCGGGCTGCGCGCCACGGGCTATGCGGCGGATGATTTCAACTGGGG
>JBKDYO010000053.1:0-10335 GCA_046305855.1 Paracoccaceae bacterium | reverse complement strand
GCCGGCAGCCAGGTTCGAAACGGCCGGACGGACGAAGTTGAAGACCAGGAGGCCGAGGCCCACGATCGCTGCGGTCAGAACGACCCAGTCAACGGTCACGGCGCCAGCTTCGTCTTTCAGGAATGCGGAGAACTTGGTCATGATCATGTCCTTATCTAAGGTGTCTAGGTTTCACTCAACCGCTCCGATCTGGCCAGGCTTGCTGTCGCTGTCGTTCGGTATGGGCATATAAGGCCCTCCAAACGTGGCAGCAGTTTGGACGAGACCCGAAGATTTTCGAGCCACCAAGAATTTTCGCCGATTGGGCATCAACTGACGGAAAATAAAGGAAAAGAATCTTAGTAAACTCTTCATCCTTGGATGCTATGGCGTGGTTTTTCGGTCAATTCTGGCAGAATTGCCATGATTGGGGGCCAAAAGTTCTGGCTACGCCCCCTTGAACCTGCGAGTCTTCCCGCAAAACAACGAGGCGAGCAGGCCCCGACAATGCAGAAGACAGTACCTCTGATCGCAGCGATTCTCTGCGCTGCAGCGCCGTTCGCGGCATTTGCCGAAGATTTCGCCTTCAAGCGGATCAAGGTGGGCGAAAGCCTGCCCGGCAAGCGGATCACCGTGCAGATCGACCCCGAAGAGCAGGCGCGGTATCTGGCGGCTTTGCCGAAGGTCGATCCCAACCCTGATCACGGGCTGGAAGAGCCAAAACCTGTCGAGATTGCCACGGGTGAACCCGGTCCCGCGCCGGCTTCGTCCTACGGCTGGTACTGGGATACGGTGCCGGCCGGGATCGAAGCCAAGGCGGACCGGTTCGACCTGGCTCTGGCGACGCTGTCGCAGGGGCCGGACGGCACGGTGGTTGGTGCCCCCCGGTTGCAGCATTTGCAGGAGGTGTCCGAGCAATACGGCAAGGACATCCTGCGGGCGACGCTGGATACGAACGTGTCTCCTGCGCTGGTGCTGGCGGTGATCGGCATCGAGAGCGCGGGGAAATCGGATGCCGTCAGCCATGCCGGGGCGGTCGGGCTGATGCAGCTGATCCCCGCGACGGCGGAACGGTTCGGCGTGAAGGATTCGTCCGATCCCGTGCAGAACATCAAGGGCGGGGTCGCCTATCTGGACTGGCTGTTGAACGAGTTCGACAATGATCCGGTTCTGGTGCTTGCGGCCTACAATGCGGGCGAAGGCGCGGTGAAGGCAAACTCCGGCGTGCCCCCCTATGCCGAGACTCGGGATTATGTGCCGAAGGTGCTGGCAGCCTGGCAGGTGGCGCAGGGTCTGTGTGTCAGCCCGCCGATGCTGGTGACGGACCCGTGTATCTTCCGCACGGACATTGCCGGTCTTTAGACGAAGACGTCGGCCCACTCCGGGTGCTTCTTCCGGGTGGCGTTCACGAAGGGGCAGAGGGGGACGACCTTGAAGCCGTCCTGCCGCGCCGCATCGACCAACGCCTGAACGAGAGCAAGGCCTGCCCCGGTGCCCCGGAAACTGTCCGGGACGCCGGTGTGGTCGGCAATGATCAGGGTCGGCGTAGTGACCGAATAGGTCAGTTCTGCCTCTTCATCGCCACGTCGGATCACGAAGCGACCTTTGGTCGCTCCGTGTTCGCGGGTGACGATGTGGTCAGCCAACGATGGTGGCCTCGGTCGCGGCGCGGAGTTCTTCTTCCGTAACGCCCAGGGCGAGCTCCACGATGTGCAGGCCCTTGTGGCCAACATCAAGGACGCCAAGGTTGGTGATGATCCGGTCCACCACGCCCTTGCCGGTCAGGGGCAGTGTGCAAGCCTTCAGCACCTTGGATTCGCCGTGCTTCGAGGTGTGGTCCATCACAACCACAACGCGACCGACGCCCGCGACCAGGTCCATCGCGCCGCCCATGCCCTTGACGAGCTTGCCGGGGATCATCCAGTTCGCGAGGTCGCCGTTTTCGGCCACTTCCATCGCGCCGAGGATCGCCATCGCGATCTTGCCGCCGCGGATCATGGCGAAGCTTTGCGCGCTGTCGAAATAGGCGGTCTGCGGCAGTTCGGTGATCGTCTGCTTGCCCGCGTTGATCAGGTCAGGGTCTTCCTCGCCTTCGAACGGGAAAGGGCCCATGCCCAGCATTCCGTTTTCGGACTGCAGGGTCACGCTGACGCCCTTGGGGATATAGTTCGACACCAGCGTCGGGATGCCGATCCCGAGGTTCACATAGGTGCCGTCGCGCAGTTCCTGCGCTGCGCGGGCGGCCATGCCGTGGCGGTCCCAGCCTTTGGTTTCCTCGGCCATCATGCGTTCTCCCGCTTGCGGACAGTCCGCTGTTCGATGCGCTTCTCGTGCGCGCCGGTGACGATCCGGTGGACGTAGATCCCCGGCAAATGGATCTTGTCGGGGTCGAGGCTGCCGAGCGGCACGATTTCCTCGACCTCAACCACGCAGGTCTTGCCGCAGGTCGCCGCGGGCACGTTGAAGTTCCGCGCGGTCTTGCGGAAGACGAGGTTCCCCGAGGGGTCGGCCTTCCAGGCCTTCACGATCGCGAGGTCGGCCACGATCCCGCGTTCCAGGATGTAGGTGCGGCCGTCGAAGTCGTGGTGCTCTTTCCCTTCGGCAATCACGGTGCCGACACCGGTCGCGGTGTAAAAGCCCGGGATGCCCGCGCCGCCGGCCCGCATCCGTTCGGCCAGCGTGCCCTGCGGGTTGAATTCCAGCTCCAGTTCCCCCGAAAGGTACTGGCGCATGAATTCGGCATTTTCGCCCACATAGGACGAGATCATCTTCTTGACCTGCCGGGTCTCTAACAGCACGCCAAGGCCGAAGCCGTCGACGCCCGCGTTGTTCGAGGCGACGGTCAGGCCCTTGGTGCCCGCATCGCGGATTGCTGCGATCAGAAGTTCGGGAATGCCGCAGAGGCCGAAGCCGCCTGCAGCGATCAGCATGCCGTCGTGCAGAAGCCCGTCGAGGGCCGCGGCGGCACTTGGGTAGACTTTGTTCATCGGTGCTCTCCTCCCGGACTCCCGGCAATGGCGGGACCATCGGACTGCGGTGATCCTGAAAGATTGCGCCGGGGGCTGCCATCCGTAAGAATACGTATATGGCTACGTAGAGAGCGGAGGGGAGGCCGGGATGCGCGATTATGAACGGCTGGCGTTCCAGCACGCACCGGATGCGACGCTGATCCTGGCGGACCGGGTGATCCTGCGCGCGAGCTTGCGGGTCGAGGCGGTGTTCGGCTGGACCCCGCGGGAGTTGGAGGGGCAGTCGATCCGGCTGCTCTATCCCGGCCAGACAGATTACGAGCTGATCGGAGAGCGCGCGCGGAAGGCAATGCTGGGGGCGGCGGTCACCCGGGACGAACGCTTCATGCGGCGGAAGGACGGACAGGTGGTCTGGATGGAGGGCCATGGCACCGCGCTGGATCAGGACGATCCGCAACGGCTGGCGATCTGGACCTATCGGCCGCTAGAGGCGGGTCGCCCGTCCGAAGGGCCGTTGACGGCGACGGAAAAGCGGATTGCGCGCTACTTGGTGAACGGGTTCACGTCCAAAGAGATCGCGCAGGCTTTGGGCTCGTCCCCCCGGACGGTCGAGGTGCACCGGGCGAACATGATCCGCAAGACCGGGGTCAGGAACAGTTTCGAGCTGGTCAGTCGTCTGCTATCGGCAGGAGCCTCGGAAGGTTAGCCGTGTTGGCCGGTCAACGTGCGTTCAGATGTACCCAGTGCAGAAAAGCGGTGGCATTGTGCTGGATGTAGTCGATCTGCACCTTGCGCTCGTCATCGCCTTTCCAGAACTGGCCGTCCCGATACCAGTCTAGCTGCAGGGCAAGGTTTTCCGCGGCATGGGCTTCGATACGGCCGAGAAGGTCGGGCGCCAAGAGCCCGGGGCGGCTGCGGCACATCAGAAGCACGCGAGTCAGCGCCTCGGTCCGGCAGGCGATTGGCGTCGACTGGCGGCGCTGGCGGTAGCGGGCATCGCCGAGGATCGCCTCCATCAGCCCCGTCAGATAGGCAGAGCCAAGGGCCTCGGGCACGATGCCGCGTTCCACGGCTTCGCAGGCGGCATAGGTCATCCAGTGACTTTGTTCGGCCCATCCATACTGGTGTCGCATCAGGGACGTGGTCACCCGGACCAGATCTTCCGTTGCGGGGCCAGTGACCAGAAGCCCGAAGATCGCCTCGCCGGTGTAGTAATCCGAGCGGAAGGGCAGGACCTCACCGGTCGGAAAGGCGCGCTTGTGGCGAAAGTCGTTGCCGTCGATTTCGTCCAGCGCATAGCGCCGCATCCGGGCGATGGTCTCATCCGGCCCAAGGGCAAGGCCGGCGGACAGCGAGGCTTGCAGCGGCGCGATCTTGCGGGCTTCCGACAGGGCCAGAAGCGCCAGCCCGAGGCCGCCAAGCTTGACCGCGCCCTTGCCGACAAGGGCGAGGCTAGGGTGGCCGGGGTCTGCCCAGGGAGCGGGTTCCAGCTTGCGGCCGAGATAGCCGCAGGCGCGCGCCAGGGCTGCAAGCGTCACGGGATCGGGGGGCAATGGCGTTTCGGTCACGGCACGGGCCATGAACCACAGCGTCCCGCAATGCCGCAAAAGGTTGTAGCCGTCATGGGCGGCCGCGATGTCTCCGGCCTCATGCGCATAGACGAAGCGGCCCTGCGGCAGGACGATCCGCGACAGGTGTTGCTGCGAGGCGCTGACGATCTCGCGCGACAGGTTGGGCGTGACAGGGGCCGGGGCGGGTATCATCTCGGGGCTCCGCTGGTCCGAAGGGTCCTGACGGCAGGCTAGTCGGGAAGGGCAGGCGCTGGCAAGGAGCAGGCTTTTCCTTGCCGGGTCGCAGGGCTAAGGTCGCGCAACCTGCCCGCGTGGTGAAATGGTAGACACTGGGGACTTAAAATCCCTTGGCCGTAAGGCCGTGCCGGTTCAAGTCCGGCCGCGGGCACCACTATCATAAAAAATACCATTTAAAAATAAATACTTGAAGTTCATTGACGCGTTGTCGTCCGCCTTTTTGACTACCTTCTGGCAGGGATCACGAGGAAGCTAAGGCGGCTAAGGGCGGAAGGCAGACGTTTCCTTCGCACACTAACCCGCTGACATTCCAGCGCCGACAGCCTGTAAGTTTTAGGCGCTGGGTGCCGACACAGTTCCTGCCTGCACGGCAAATCATTGGGTCGAGTCCAGAGTGGAATTCGCTCACCGCCGTGCTTGAGGCCGCACATGGAAACCAGTTTGAGCGGGTGAAGTTGCCTTCAGTTTGTGCGTACGGGATTTGCGAAGCGCCGACGATACTCGGCCGGCGTTGTGCCCGCCAGTTTTCGAAACGTGCGTCGGAAGGCTGCCGTGTCATGGTAGCCCACCAGATTTGACAGATCGTCGATCGAATCTGCGGTTGTCTCCAACATCTGCTTTGCTTCCTCGATCCGGAGGTGCTGGACGTAATCGATCGGCGTGTTTCCTGTCGCCGCGCGGAAGCGCCTGGAAAAGGTGCGGGCGTTCAGTCCCGCGATTTCTGCCATCCGCTGCACAGGATTTGCCTCCTGATAATTCTCGGCAATCCATTCCTGGCACCGGGCAATGGCTCTGTCGGAGCCGCAAATGCTGCGGTTGGCGGCGGAGAATGGAAGCTGGCCTCCCTCGTGCCCTGCAAGCAAGTGGACCTTGGCCGTCTCGCGTGCGGTTGGCGCACCGCAAAATCGGTTAATGAGGTAGAGGGCCAATTCCTGCCAGGAGGTTACGCCCCCCGCCGTCACGATGCGTTCTGCCTCTGCGCTGAGGCACAGGATGCTGTCGCGGCGCAGCTTCGCACGGGGATAGACCCGTGCGAAAAGCTCGGCATAGGCCCAATGGGAGGCGGCCTCGCGGCCATCAAGGAGGCCCGCCTCAGCCAGCACCAGCGCTCCCGAGCAGACTGAGGTCAACAAGACACCCTCGCGGTGCAAGGCAGTCAACCAGGCAGAGAACGCCGCATAGTTCTCTCGCGGCGGGTGGTCAATCGAACTGTACATGTCGCAAATCACGATGGCGTCCGCGGGGCCGAGATCTTCGATACTGTGGTGCGGCTCGACCAGGACGTTTCCCAGGCAGCGGAACGGGCGGCCGTCGATCGACACGATCCGGATGTTCAGAGCTTCGGAGCCGGGCTGGCCCAGGGTCATGTCCGGGAACACGGCCCCGGCGGACATCAGCACATCATACAGGCCATAAAGCACCGCGGCTGACGTGCTTGGGGCGGTCACTAGGGCAATCTTCGGGCGGTGGTCGGCCATCGAACAGCTCGCGTCAAATCAAGACATTTGAATGAGACTGTCCGGTTTGGACCGATCCTGTCAATTCCACCTCTCGGACGAAGCGGCTGGATGACCCTATCATGAACGAACAGAAGGCCCGGTCATCTCGGGGCTCACCAAATACCAGACAAGTCAGAAGGGAACATTGCCATGAAAGTGCTTCACATACTTTCTGCATCGCTCTGCATCGCTTTTCCTGCCGCGGCGCAGGACAAGAGCGCTGAGGAAATTCGCCAGGCTGCGCGCGATGCCTTCGGTGTCGCGCTGCCCGATATTGAGAACTATCCTGACAGCATGGTCGCTGGCGCCTGGGCCTGGATGTCGGACGTCGAGGACGGGAAAGGGGCGCTGGACCCCAAGACCATGCAGCTTATCGGACTTGCGGTCGCCTCTCAGATTCCATGCGAATACTGCACCTACTATCATCGCAAGGCGGCGAAGTCCCTTGGCGCCTCTGACCAAGAAGTTGCCGAAGCGGCGGCGATGGCGGGTTATGTGCGCAACTGGTCGGCCGTCCTTTACGGGACCGGCGCAGATGTTGAGGCCTATCGGGCCATGGTGGACGGGCTTTATCCGGCCAACTGAGGGCAGGCTTCAGGGGCCAGGGTTCGTGGCTCCTGCAGCTTGCGATCTAAGCTTGCAGCTAAGCTCCGCAAACAACCCAGGAAGGAACCTGCGATGAAGCCCGAGACACCCGCCCTTCCGTTTTCCGAACTTGGCAGCGGCGCGACAGGTGGGCTGCTGTTGCCCGGCCAAGCGGGTTACGATGCTGCACGGGCGGTTTGGAACGGGATGATCTCGCGTCATCCCGCGGCAATCCTGCGCTGTTGCTCGCGGGACGATATCGTGGCTGGCGTGCGATTTGCCGCACGGCATGGCCTGGCCGTCTCGATCAAGGGGGGCGGACACAACGTGGCCGGGCATGCTGTGGGCGAGGGGTCGCTCATGCTTGACCTGTCGCAGATGTGCGGCGTGACCGTCGATCCTGCCGCAAGGACCGCCTGGGTAGAGGGGGGCGCGACCTGGGCCGAGGTGGACGCGGCCACCCAGGTTCATGGGCTGGCGACACCGGGGGGGCTGATCTCGGAAACCGGGGTCGGCGGATTGACCTTGAGCGGCGGCGTCGGCTGGTTGCGCAGCAAGCACGGCCTGACAATCGACAACCTGATTGCCGCCGAAGTCGTCACGGCGGACGGTTCGGTCGTGATCGCCACTTATGACGAGCACCCCGACCTGATGTGGGCGCTGAAAGGCGGCGGCGGCAACTTCGGGGTTGTGGTGCGGTTTTGCTTCGCTCTGCACCCCTTCGGCCCGGAAGTGATGTTCGCTCTGCCGATCTACCTTGCCGCAGACGGCCCGGGACCGATCCGGCTTTGGCGTGATTTTCTGACCGACAAGTCGGACATGGTCGCTTCGCTGTGCGAATTCTCAACCCTGTCGGAAAGCTCGGATGTCCCGGCCGAGCATTGGGGGAAGCGCTGCTTCACCCTCGCCGCCGTCTATGCCGGCAATGCCGCCGAGGGCGAGCGCGTCCTTGCGCCGCTGCGCGAGTTCGGGACACTTGCGGCAAATTTCTCCGGTCGGATGCCCTATGTGGAGGCGCAGAAGCTTTTCGATCCGTTGTTCCCCACCGGGGCCTATCGCTGCTACTGGAAATCCCATCTCCTGACCTCGCTGACCGACGAGATGATCGACGAAGGTTTGGCAAATGCCATTGCTTCGCCCTCGGACAGGTCGATCAGTTCGTTCTGGAACTTCGGCGGCGCGACTGCGCGCGTGCCAGCCGAGGCCACGGCCTTCGGGGACCGGTCATTCGGCTGGATGTACTCTCTCGACTCTGTCTGGGAGAAGCCTGAGGACGACGAGAAGGTCATGGGCTGGACCCGCAACGCCTGGGCGAGGTTCCGCAGGCATTCGCACGAAGGCCGTCTTTACCTGAATTTCGCTGGACAGGATGCGGACAGTGCGGACCTGACCAAGGATGCTTTCGGGAAGGCGTATCAGAGGCTGGCCGCGATCAAGCGCAACTACGATCCGGGCAACATGTTCCGTTTCAACCAGAATATCCAACCGAGTCTGTGACGGGGAGAAGAGATCATGCGGCTTTCCAGGCGTTCACTGCTGTTTGCCATTCCCGGATCCGTGGCCCTTCTGACGTTCCAGTCGGCCGAGGCGGCTGGGACTCTCGTTAAGGTCTCTCTCTGGGACAAAGGCGAAGCTTCGATGGATGGGATGGACATGGCACCGATGGGTATGGCGATGGCGGGCGCCGACATGGACATGGCCACAATGGGGATCACGGTGGACAGATCCGAAGTTCCAGCGGGCGAAATCACCTTCACGGTGATCAACGAGTCGCAGGAGTTCTACCACAGCCTGTCGATCGCGCCGGTTGCCGATACCTCGAAAGAGCTTCCCTACCTGAACGACAAGATGATGGTGGACGAAGCGGCGGCCGGGACCGTGGCAAGCGGGAAGGAGCTGAGGCCCCATGCCACCGGATCCGTAACAGCCGACTTGAAGCCGGGGACCTACATCCTGTTTTGCAATGTCGCCCAGCATTACGCGATGGGGATGTGGACCCTTGTAACAGTGACGGAGTGAGCCGTTGCACAAACGTCTCAGGTTCGGCATCGGCCACTGCTTATCCACGCGTCAGTTCGATGCATGCCGGGAGAGTTTGAGATGAACTGGAAAATATCTGCACAAGTGATCTTCACCGCAGTGGCGCTTGTGGCGCCTGCGCTGGCGGATGAAGGCGATCCAGTCAGGGGCAGTGAACTTTTCCCCGTAAGGTGCATTGAGTGCCATTCGATTGCGGATGCCGCCGAAAAGAAGATCGGCCCAAGCCTTAAGGGCGTGATCGGACGGGCCTCCGGAACTCTGGACGGCTACGACTATTCGGAAGCGATGAAGGCCGCCGGGATCGTGTGGTCGGAAGAAACACTCAAGGCCTATCTCGTAGCACCCCGGAAGGTCGTTCCGGGCACCAAGATGAACTTCAACGGCCTTAAGCGTCCGGGCGAGGTCGAGGACATTGTCGCATATCTGCTGGAGTCTGGCCGATAGCGGTGCCTGCGAAGTCAATGCTCACAGTCAAGGCCAATTCGCGACCCGGCGATGCGCGTGGAACAGGCAGCAGAAACTGAACGAGGCGGGCGTCTAGGAAACTAGGGATACCTCAAAATGCAGGTCGACATGCCCTGAACTGGCTGTTTTGGCCAGACGCACAACTATGAAGCGCTTTACAGCAATGGCGGCTTTGGGCCGAGAGCACCTCCGCTGCCCAGTAGAGCTTGGCACTGTGGCCCAGTTCGAACGAGAGATCATGCTGGAACGTCAACGAGAAGGCATCGCCAAGGCAAAAGCCGCCGGGAAGTATCGGGGTAGGGCACCTACCGCTAGGAAGCGATCGGAAGAGGTCCAGGAACTACACAGGTTCGGCACAGGGGCCTCAGAGATCGCGCGGCGGACGGGATAAGCCGCGCATCGGTCTATCGCCTCTTGGGCGAGATGGCGGGCGCCTGAGGTACTTCAGGAATGGCTAAACTACATCCTTTCGACCGGCGAAGCGAACGTAAGTGCACAGCCGGGGAGCGTGACGGACCACGGGGGCCACTGATGGTGGCACAGCAAGAAGGAGAGGCACACGACCGTTCCAGTACCTCGCATCTGCAGAGGACGAGCGACGCGCCTGGCCCATAGCCGTCAGTGGTTGGCACTTCACTGAACGTCCGTTTTCGCCTGATTTGATCACTTTCACCGGGTTCGTGGTCCCGAAACCGGTCCTCATGTCAATGTTCGGATGTCGCCGGCCTGCGCAAGGTCATGACCACCCTTTGGTTCCCACTTCCTTCTGCATCGCATTGACTGATGCAGGCTGTTGGCCTGATTTTAATGCGCGGCAAACACGCTCTCCTAGGCTCGCTTTAACCCAAAGGCAGCCGCCGCACCTGGCCATTGCCAAGCTCATTGACGGATAGCGATCTCTGTGTTTCGATGGACAAGGAAAAGCTTTTCCGACTCATCCGCTTTCGCTGCATCCTCTTCAGGGTCAAGGCTCTGAGAGAGAGCGAAGCG
>JBKDYO010000052.1:0-18645 GCA_046305855.1 Paracoccaceae bacterium | reverse complement strand
GCCAACGACGCCCGCGCGCTGGAAGAGGTGCTGGAGGGCCTTGATTTCGAGGTCTTCACCGAGACCAACCGCGACCTGAAACGCACCCGCCGCGCGCTGGAGGATTTCAAGGAAGACGCCAAGGGCGCCGACGTGGCACTTCTGTTCTTCGCCGGGCACGGGGTCGCCATCGACGGTGTGAATTACCTCCTGCCGACCGACGCCGACGCCTCATCCGCAACGAAACTGGCCGAAACCTCCCTCCCCCTGTCAGAAGCGCAAGAGGCGATCCAGTCGGTTGCCCCGGTCGCCATCATCCTCCTCGACGCCTGCCGCGACGACCCGTTCAACGGCGGCGGGACCGAGGGTCGCGGCGCAGCTGCCCTCGAAGACGACCCGCCCACCGCCCCGAAACCTACCCCCGGCCTCGGCCGCATCGGCCGCGCCGACGGCGTCCTCTTTGCCTTCGCCGCCGCCCCCGGGGAAACCGCCTCGGACGGGGACGAGGCGAACTCGCCCTTCACCGCGGCCCTCGTCCGCCACTTCGCCACCGCCGGTGTTGAACTTCGCACCGCGCTGACGCTGGTGCAGCAGGACGTCTACGACCGCAGCCGGGGCAAGCAGCTGCCCTATATCGAAAGCGGCCTGCCGGAACTGGTGTTTATCTCGGGGCAGGGGGCTCTCCCAGAACGAGACCAGTTGCTCATCGCTATGGCCGACCTTACCCCTGACATCCGGGCCGAGGTCGAGACACTGGCCGCACAGAGGAACCTGCCGCTCGCGCCGCTTTATGCGGCCCTTCTGTCGGCCGACCTGGACCGCCAGACCCCCGAGGAACGCGCCGCCATGCTGATGGAAGCCGCGCAGTCCTACGAAGCCTTCCAGACCGAACTGCAGCGCTTCCAGTCCGACGACCCCCGCGTCGCCGACCTGCGCAGCAAAGCCGAGGAACAGTTGACCCTCGGTGCCTTCGATGCGGCCCGCGCGCTTTTGACCGATGCCGCAGAAATCGACGCCACAGCCCGCACGACCATCCGCGAGACATACCTCTCGCGCACTCTATCCGAAGCCGCAACCCACATGCTGAACGCCAACGCCGCGCGGACGGACCTGCGCTATGACCTTGCGATCTCCGACCTGCAGAAGGCCGCGGCCCTTTATGCCGAAGTCGCGGACCAGGGCATCGACCGCGACGCGCAGTTTTCCTATGTCACGGCGCTGACCTCGCTTGGCGAGTTGCAGCTTGTGGCGGGCAACACCGAAGCCGCCTATCAGGCCTATTCCGCGCGCGCGGCCTTTGCACAGGCCCGGGTCGAAGCCGATACCACCGATGTCGGCTGGGTGCGCGAGCTGATCTGGTCGATGAACGACCTCGGCAGCGTGCTGCAGCAGCAGGGCTACCTCAAAGAGGCCGAAACCGCCTATTCCACCGCGCTGGAGTTTTCCCAGTGGCAGGCCGACCAGCGCCCCGATGACACCGATCTCATGCGGGACCGGCAGGTTGCGGTCAACCGCGTCGGCTCGATCCGGCTGGCCCGCAGCGACCATGCCGGGTCGCTTGCCGCCCATACCGAAGCGCTGGCCATTGCCGAGGCGCTGCTGGCGACCGATCCGCTGAATGTCACCTACCGGATGGACATCTCGTTCACGCAGGAGCGCATAGGCGATGCCCGGCTGGCGATGGGCGACAAGGCGGGTGCAAAGGCGGCTTTCGAGACGGCCTTGCAGGTCGGCGAGGCGCTGGTGGCCGAATACCCCTCTGATGTCACCATCCGGCGCAACTTGTCGGTCAGCTATGAACGGATCGGCGACATGCTGGTCAGCGACAGCGATTACCCCGCAGCACTGGAGACTTTCGGCAAGGCCCTGGCGATCCGCGAGGAACTGGCCGCGCTCGACCCCGACAACAAGCCGCGCCAGCGCGATCTGGCGATCAACTTCGACCGGATCGGCGATGTGCAGCGCTTCCTTGGCGACATGGACTCGGCGCTTCTGGCCCATCAGGCTGCGATGACGATCCGGGAAAAGCTTGCAGCACTGGATCCGACGAACATGGTCTGGCAGCAGGATCTTCTGGTTAGCCTCGACCGGATGGGCGATATACATTTCGGCGAGAATGACTTCGTGGCAGCCCTTGCGGCGCAGGACCGGGCGCGGGGGATCTCGGAGGCGATGGTCGCGCTGAACCCCGAAGACCTGTCGCGGCAGGCGGATCTTGCCACGGCGCTGAAGAAGATCGGCGACATCCGGGGCGCGATGGGGGATCCGACAGGCGCGCGTGAGGCGCTGCAGGCCGCGCTCGACCTGCGCCAGTCACTGGCCGCCGCCGCCCCGACAGTGCCGCGCTATCTGCGTGACGCAGCCTATTCCCTGACATCGCTGGCCGAGCTGGACCTTGCAGAAGGCAATCCCGCCGCTGCCGAACCCTTGATCGCCGACGCAGTGGCTTGGCACTCCCAGCTTGCCGGGGCAGCACCCGGGGATGCCTTCACCCTTCGTGACCTGTCGATTGCGCAGAACCTGCAGGCCGCTGCTCTGATGCAGCTTGGCCGGAACAGCGAGGCGCTGACGGTGGCGCTGGCGTCGCTGGAAACCGCTGACCGGCTGGTGCAATTGGACCCGAACTCGCCCGAATACCAGCATGATCGGCTGGTGACACTCAACCGGCTGGGCGATGCGCAAACTGCCATCGGCGACAACCGCGCCGCGGTCGACAGCTTCAAGGCCATGGTCGCGCAGGGCAACCTGCTCCTCGACATCGATCCCTACAGCCAGCCTTGGGCCAGTGACCTTGGGCTGGCGCTGGAACGCCTCGGCAATGCACAGACGGCAACGGGCGACGTGGCCGCCGCCCTGAAAAGCCATCAGGACGCGCTTGCGCTGCGCGACTGGCTGGTCAACCAGGATACTGCGAACCCGGTCTGGTATCGCAACCTCGCCCTGAGCCAGGCCAGCGTCGCCAGCGCTCTGGCCGACCGAAGCGACTTTGAGACCGCCCTGACACATCAGGACGAATCCCTGCGCATCATGCGCGACCTTGCCGCCGCTTATCCCGATGATCCCTGGTACAAGATCGACCTTGTCCGTGCGCTGGACCAGCGCGCCGGCCTTTTGCAGGACCCCACAGCCGAGAACCGGGAGGCCCTTGCGATCCTTGAAGAGATGCAGGCCGCAGGCACCCTGCCGCAACCCTACGCGGACTGGATCCCCTCGTTCCGCAAGACTTTGGGCCTGCCGACCAAGTTCTAGGGTCGGCGCAGGCCGGGCAGGGCTTGGCAACGCGCGGGCTTTCCCTGTAAGACGGGGAAAACGAAGATAGAGGCCACGGCGTTGAGCAATCCCGACAGCTTCATCGAGGAAGTCACCGAAGAGGTGCGCCGTGACCGGCTGTTCCGGCTGTTCCGCAAGTATGGCTGGATCGGCGTGGTCGTGATCATTGGCCTTGTCGGCGGGACTGCCTGGACGGAATGGTCAAAAGCGCGTGAGGCGTCGCGGGCGCAAGCCTTCGGCGACGCGCTGATCGACGCCCTGGACCAAGGCACGCCCGAGGAACGCCGCGAGGCGCTGGCTGCAGTGCCGGCAGGGGGCGAACAGACCGCGATCCTGAACCTAATCCTCGCCTCGGACCCGAACGAGGACAAGGCCGCGACGCTTGCCGCGCTGGATAAGGTGGCGAATGACGCGACCCTTTCGCCGGCCTACCGCGACCTTGCCGTCCTGCGCCGGGTGCTTGTCGCCGGGTCGGACCTGCCCGTTGCCGACCGCCGCACGGCGCTGGACGGAATTGCCGTGGCAGGTCGTCCCTACAGGGTCCTCGCCGCGGAACAATTGGCCTATCTTCTGATCGAAGACGGCAAGCCGGACGAAGCCATCGCCGCGCTCTCGGCCCTGATGCAGGATCAGGAAGCCTCGGGCGCATTGCGGGCGCGTCTTGGACAGATGATCACGGCGCTTGGCGGCACCGTTCCGGAAACGGCGGGCGGTTGAGACAGCGATGGACGCAAGCGAAAGGTCCTTTCAGGTGGCAGGCATGAAGTTCAGACACATGGGCGGCAGGCTGATGACCGGCGCAGGACTTCTGGCGCTGCTGGTAGGGTGCGGCCCGAAGGAACTGGTCCTGCAGGGCGAGCGCTTCCCGGTGCGCGCGGATCTTGAAGCCTCGATCCCGGTCGAAGGCCAGCCCGCCCCGACGGCCCCCGCCGCGCCTGAGAATCAAAGCGTCGCGATCTCGCTTGGGGCGCAAAGCGGCGGCGACTGGACCCATCGCGCCGGAAACGCACGCCACCTGATGCCGCATGCCGCGCTGTCCGCCGCACCACAGCTGGCATGGACCGCCAAGATCGGCGCCGGCTCCAGCCGCAAGAACCGGATCGGCGCAGCCCCGGTTGTGGCCGACGGCCGGATCTTCACGATCGATGCCGGAGTGGGCGTGACTGCTACCTCGACCGGCGGCGCGACCCTGTGGTCGACCGACCTGACCGCTTCCTTCGACAAGGGCGGCGGGCAATCGGCGGGCGGGCTTGCCACCGATGGTGGCCGGGTCTTCGCGTCCACCGGCTACGGCGAGCTTGTGGCCCTCGACGCCGCCTCGGGCGCGGTGATCTGGCGCCAGCGCGTCGATGCACCGGTCAGCGGGGCCCCGGCAACCGATGGCAACGCGGTCTACGTCTCGGGCCGGGACGGATCGGCCTGGGCGGTTGACGCGGCCGATGGCAAGGTGATCTGGCAGGTTGTCGGCACTCCGGGCAGGGCGGCCTATATCGGAACCGCTGCCCCCACTGTGGGCGACCGCGCCGTGATCTTCCCGTCCTCGGGTGGCGATCTGATGGCCGTCCTCAAGATCGGCGGCGGCACGAAGATCTGGCAAGCCTCGCTTGCGGGCAAGCGTTTGGGCCGCGCCTACGCGCTGACCCCGGATGTGACCGGCGACGCCGTCATCGCAGGCAAGACACTTTTCGCAGGCTCCGGTTCGGGGCGAACTGTCGCAATGTCCGCCTCCTCGGGCGAGCGGATCTGGTCGGCGGGCGAAGGTGCCCTCGGTCCGGTCGCCGTCGCGGGCGGCTCGATTTTCCTCGTGAACGACGAGGCGAAACTGGTGCGGCTTGACGCAGCAACCGGCGAAGCGATCTGGTCGGTCGAGATGCCCTATTTCACCAAGGACAAGATCAAGCGCCGCAAGGGAATCTTCGCCCATTACGGGCCGGTGATGGCCGGCGGACGGATCATTGTCGTCTCCTCGGACGGCATCCTTCGCGCCTTTGACCCGACCGATGGCAGTCTCGTTCATACCGCCGAGATCCCCGGCGGTGCCTCCGCGCAGCCCGCAGTGGCTGGCGGCACGCTGTATGTCGTGGGGGGCAACGGGCAACTTCACGCTTTCCGTTAGCGACCAGCCCGTGTATGGCAGGCGCTTCGCTTATGCCGGACGCTTGAAATGACCTTTACCCTCGCCATCGTGGGCCGCCCGAATGTGGGCAAGTCCACGCTGTTCAACCGCCTCGTCGGCCGCAAGCTTGCGCTTGTGGATGACCAGCCCGGCGTGACCCGTGACCTGCGCGAGGGCGACGCCAAGCTTTTTGACATGCGCTTTACCGTGATCGACACGGCTGGGCTTGAAGAAGTCACCGACGATTCCCTGCAAGGCCGCATGCGCCGCCTGACCGAACGCGCGGTGGAAATGGCCGATGCCTGCCTTTTCGTGATCGACGGTCGCGTGGGTGTGACCCCGACGGACGAGGTCTTCGCCGACATCCTGCGCAAGAAGAACGCCCGAGTGTTTCTGGCCGTGAACAAGGCCGAGGGCAAAGCCGGTGACGCTGGCGCGCTGGAGGCTTACAGCCTGGGTCTGGGTGAACCGATCCGCATTTCCGCCGAACATGGCGAGGGGATGGACGACCTTTACCACGAGCTGAAGCCGCTCGAAGGCGAGTTTGCCGAACGCGAGGCCGAGAACGCCCCCGAGGTCGACATCGACCTTTCCGAGGCCGATGCCGAGCTTGAGGCGGATGAGACCGCACACCACCCGACCGCGAAGAAGCCGTTGCAAATCGCTGTCATCGGTCGCCCGAATGCCGGAAAATCGACCCTGATCAACAAGATCCTTGGCTATGACCGTCTGCTGACGGGACCTGAGGCCGGGATCACCCGCGACGCCATCTCGGTCCGCGCCGAATGGCAGGGCACCCCGATCCGCATCTTCGACACCGCAGGCATGCGCAAGAAGGCCCGGATCACCGAAAAGCTGGAGAAACTCTCAGTCTCGGACGGCATCCGCGCCGTGCGCTTTGCCGAGGTGGTTGTGGTCCTGCTGGACGTCGAAATCCCGTTCGAGGTGCAGGACCTGCGCATCGCCGATTTCGCCGAAACCGAAGGCCGCGCTGTCGTGGTCGCGGTCAACAAGTGGGACCTGGAAGACGAAAAGCAGGAAAAGCTGGCCGAGCTGAAAGAGATGTTCGACCGCCTGCTGCCCCAGTTGCGCGGAGCTCCGCTTGTAACCGTGTCAGCCAAGACGGGCAGGGGCCTCGACCGTCTGCACGACGCGATCCGCAAGGCGCATGACGTCTGGAACCGCCGCATCCCGACCGCGCGGCTGAACTCCTGGCTTGGCGCGATGACCGAGGCGCACCCGCCGCCAGCCCCCGGCGGCCACCGGATCAAGTTGCGCTACATGACCCAGGCCAAGACCCGGCCGCCGGGCTTCATGATCAAATGCTCGCGCCCGGACGAGCTGCCAGAAAGCTATAAACGCTATCTGGTCAACGGGTTGCGCGACCATTTTGACATGCCTGGCACGCCGATCCGGCTGTACCTGCGCAGCCAGGGGAACGAAAACCCCTGGAAGGACCGCAAGTTCAACACGCCGTCCAGGTTGCGCAAGCACAAGGAAAAGAACACCGGCCAGTAGGCTGCGGTCGATTTCTTCGAAGAAATCGAACCGGAGCCTTTGAAGGCTCCGAGCCGGAATTTACGAAAATTCCGTCTCTTTGGCTTAACCCTTGCGCCAGATCCAGGCGAGTGCGCCCAGCATCACTAGGGCTCCGCCCGCCGCCACGCCTGCGACAAGGGCATTGTCGTCGAAGTTGACCACGATCACGCCGATCAGCGCCCAGACGACCGTCAGCCCGTAGACCGGCATCCGCGGTTTCCGGCCCTGCACGATCAGCGAGATGACCAAGACCAGCGCCAGCATTGCCAAAGCCGAACCGTTGTTCGACAGAACGCCGTGGCCCGCGATCAGCACCCCCGTCGACACCGCCGCCGCAGCTGTCAGCCAGCCCGCGAAGATCGCAAGCGGGCCCGAGAGTATCCAGCGGTCCGGCTCGGTCGGTGCACGCAAGAAGGCCGCAAGCGCGCCGAGGGCCATGATCCAGATCGTCACTGTCCCCCAGATCGGGCTTTGCCCGGCGATCCAGAGCCAAACGACGCCAACACCGACCGCCACCGTCAAAGGCAGCCGCGCCGGCCCCCACGCCGGATCCTCCGCCCTTTTCCACACCCCGAAAATCGCATGGGCGATCAGCCACAGATAGATCACCGACCAGATCGCGAAGGCATAGCCTGAAGGCTGGATTGCCGGACGGTCGATCCTGACCGGAAACATGGCCGGGTCGTACCCCGTGAAGGGCGGCGTCACGAAGGGAGCGATGCCAAAGGCAATCGTCACCAGAAACAGGATCATGGCGGACAGGCGGGTCATCAATCTCTCCGGAAAAAGGGGCGGGCAGGGGGAAAACCCCAGCCGCGCCAATGCGTTCCCGGATTAGATCAAAGCACCGTCTGCCGTGATCCGGGTCTTGCCATGAAGATAGGGCACCAGCGCCGAAGGCAAGGTCACGGACCCGTCCGCCTCCTGACCGTTCTCCAGCACCGCGATCAGACAGCGCCCCACCGCCAGACCCGAGCCATTGAGCGTCGCCACGAAGTCGGGCTTGCCCCCCGCCGGACGATAGCGCGCATTCATCCGCCGCGCCTGGAACTGGCCGCAGGTCGAGACCGACGAGATTTCGCGGTAGGTGTTCTGCCCCGGCAGCCAGACCTCCAGGTCATGCGTCTTCTGGCTGCCGAATCCCATGTCGCCCGTGCACAGGACGATGGTCCGATAAGGCAGGCCCAGCCGCTCCAGCACGGCTTCCGCGCATTTCGTCATGCGCTCATGTTCCGCCAGCGCCGTCTCGGGTGTGCAGATCGTCACCATCTCGACCTTCTCGAACTGGTGCTGGCGCAGCATCCCTGTGGTGTCCTTGCCCGCGGACCCCGCCTCGGAGCGGAAGCAATGGGTATGCGCGGTCAGCCGGATCGGCAGCGCCGCCTCTTCCAGAATGTCGCCCGCAACG
The DNA here is from genome assembly GCA_046305855.1 of Paracoccaceae bacterium. Lineage (GTDB taxonomy): Bacteria > Pseudomonadota > Alphaproteobacteria > Rhodobacterales > Rhodobacteraceae > Tabrizicola. The sequence continues at coordinate 10,333 of JBKDYO010000052.1, read as the reverse complement.
GTGTTGGTCAGCGTCACTTCGGACGTCGGGATCAGCCACCAGCCATTCGTAGTCTGGTAGCTGTCCTCGGCGAATTTCGGCAGCTGGTTGGTGCCAAACATCGCCTCTTCCTTGACCAGGACCGGAGTCCAGGTTTCGGCGAGGTCATGTTCCGTGGTGTGCAGATCGAGCATGAACTGCGCCAGCGCCCGATGCACCCGCGCCACCGCGCCGCGCAAAACGACAAAGCGGCTGCCCGAAAGCTTGGCCGCGGTCGGGAAGTCCAGCCCGTCCTTCGCCGCTGGAATCTCGAAATGCTCCAAGGGCTTGAACGCCGTCTCGCGCGGGGTGCCCCAGCGACGGATTTCGACATTCCCCGTCTCGTCCGGCCCATTCGGCACTTCGTCCAGCGGCAGGTTCTCGATCCGCATCAGCGCATCGCGCAGCCGCGCGTCTTCGGCCCCCGCTTCCTCGGTCAACCGTGCGCCCTCGGCCTTCTTCTCGGCCACCAGTGCGCGGAGGCGTTCGAACTCGGCATTATCGCCCCGGGCCTTGGCCGCCCCCACATCCTTCGAGGCTGCGTTCTGTGCCGCAGCCGCCGTCTCGGACGCCAGGATCTTTGCCCGCCGCGCCTCGTCGATGGCCAGCAAGTCCGACGACATCGGCTTCAGCCCGCGCCGTGACAGCGCCGTGTCGAACGCAGCCGGATTTTCGCGGATGAAACGGATGTCGTGCATGGCCTTTGCCTCCTGCTACCTAGCGACGGCGCTTATGCCCGATTGCGCGCGCCGGGGGAAGGTACCGCCCGCCACCGGATCGGCGTGCGCCCTCTGGCAAAGCGCATCGAAAGGCCTTACATCAGCCAGCAATCACAAACGGGCGCGCCAGCGGCGGCCCGACCCGGCCCAGAGAGGATACCCATGTTCGTCACCCCAGCCTTCGCGCAAGCCGCAGGTGCCGCCCCCGGCGGCGCAGCCGTTTTTGCCCAGTTCCTGCCGATCATCCTGATCTTCGTCATCTTCTATTTCCTGCTGATCCGTCCGCAGCAGAAGAAGATGAAAGAACACCGCTCCATGGTCGACGCGCTCCGCCGCGGCGATGAGGTCATCACCTCGGGCGGGATCATCGGCAAGGTCTCCAAGGTCCAGGACGACGGCAAGGTCGAGGTCGAGATCGCCGAAGGCGTGAAGGTGAAAGTGGTCAAGCACACCATCACTCAGGTCCTGAACAAGACCGAACCCGCCGCGGCCAACTGAGACTGATCCATGGAACCGATGGCGCTCTGGAAGCGGATTCTCATCCTGCTCATCTGCGGTTGGGGGATTGTCGCCGCCACCCCGAACCTCTTCTACGGTCGGGTCGAGCGCCATAATGACGCGGTCACCGCCATTGAGGCGGCCGGCGGCACAGCGACCGCCGAGCAAGAGGCTGCACGGGCTGAATGGCCGGGCTTCCTGCCCTCGGCGCTGATGAACCTTGGTCTCGACCTGCGCGGCGGGGCGCATCTTCTGGCCGAAGTGAAGGTCGATGACGTCTACAAAAGCCGGATGGATTCGCTCTGGCCGGAAGTTCGCGACACGCTGCGCGATCTGCGCGACCAGATCGGCGCTGTCCGTCGGGCGCCGTCGCCTGACGACGTGCTGCGGGTCACCCTGTCGAACCCCGAAGGCATGGCCGAGGCGCTGGAGGCCGTGCGCGGTCTCGGCAGCGGCGTGATGACCCTGACCGGGGTCGGGCAAAGCACGCTGGATGTGACGTCCGAGGGCAACGACATCGTCGTCCGCCTGTCCGAAGCCGAACAGCAGGCGACCGACGAACGCACGATCCAGCAGTCGCTGGAAATCATCCGCCGCCGGGTCGACGAAGCCGGAACCCGCGAACCGACGATCCAACGTCAGGGCGAGGACCGCATCCTGATCCAAGTCCCGGGCATCGGGTCGGCATCCGAACTGAAGGCACTGATCGGCCAGACCGCGAAACTCACCTTCAACGCCGTCATCAGCCGCACCACCGACGCCGGTGCCACGGCGGGCGCACGCAATGTGCTTTTGCCGTCGCTGGACGAAGAGGGGGTCTATTACATCGTCGAGGACAGCCCCGTGGTCTCGGGCGAGGATCTGGTCGATGCCCAGCCCTCCTTTGACCAGAACGGCCAGCCTGCCGTCAGCTTCCGCTTTGATTCGACCGGTGCACGGGCTTTCGGCGACTACACCGCCGCCAACATCGGCGCGCCCTTCGCGATCGTCCTAGACGGCGAAGTGATTTCCGCCCCCGTCATCCAAAGCCACATCCCGGGCGGGTCCGGCATCATCACCGGCAACTTCTCGGTCGAGGAATCGACCCGACTTGCCGTCCTCTTGCGCGCGGGTGCCCTGCCGGCCGAGATGACCTTCCTCGAAGAACGCACGATCGGGCCCGAACTTGGCGCAGACTCCATCGCGGCAGGCAAGGTTGCAGCGCTGGTCGCCGGTGCTGCCGTGATGATCTATATGGTCGCCTCCTACGGCCTGTTCGGCGTCTTTGCCAATATCGCGCTGGCGATCAACATCGCGCTCATCTTCGCGGCCCTGTCTGCTGTCGGCGGCACGCTGACCCTTCCCGGCATTGCAGGGATCGTGCTGACCATCGGTATGGCGGTGGACGCGAACGTTCTGGTCTTCGAACGCATCCGCGAAGAATTGCGGGTGAACAAAAGCCCGGCACGGTCGATCGAGCTTGGCTACGAACGGGCGCTCAGCGCGATCATCGATGCCAACATCACCACCTTCATCACGGCCGTGGTGCTGTTCACGGTAGGGGCCGGGCCAGTGCGCGGCTTTGCGATCACGCTGGGGATCGGCATCATCACCTCGGTCTTCACGGCGATCTATGTCACCCGGTTGATCGTCGAAATCTGGTACCGCGCGCGCAAGCCCGCGACCGTCACGGTGTAAGGGGAAGATCATGGCCTGGCGTTTCCGACTTGCCCCCGAAAAGACCAACATCGACTTCTTCAAGCACCAGTGGCTGACCTTCGGCGGCTCGATGATGCTGACCGTCGTTGCCATCGTGGCCTGGATGGTCATGGGTCTGAACTTCGGCATCGACTTCCGCGGCGGCACGACGATCCGGACCGAAGCGACCGAACCCGTGGACGTCGGTGCCTATCGCGCTGCCCTCGACGAACTGCAACTCGGCGATGTCGCCATCACCGAAGTCTTCGACCCTTCCTTCCGCGATGACCAGAACGTCGCCCAAGTACGTATTGCGCCCTTGGAAGGCGAGGAAGCTGTGACCCCGGAAACGATCCTTGCGGTCGAAGAGAAACTCCGCGAAATCGCCCCGTCGATCACCTTTCCGTCTGTCGAATCGGTTGGCCCCAAGGTCTCGGGCGAGTTGATCTGGAAGGCCATCACCGCGATGGTCGCCGCAAGCCTCGGCATCGGGATCTACATCTGGATGCGCTTCGAGTGGCAGTATGCGCTTGGCGGCATCATTGCGCTGATCCACGACATCTTCATCACGATCGGTGTCTTCGCGATCTTCCAGTTGAAGTTTGACCTGACGATCATCGCCGCACTTCTGACAATCCTTGGCTATTCGATCAACGACACGGTGGTCGTCTTTGACCGGCTGCGGGAAAACTTGCTCAAGTACAAGGCAATGCCCCTGCGCGAGGTGATGAACCTTTCCGTCAACGAAACGCTGTCGCGCACGCTGATGACCTCGGTCACGACGCTCGTTGCGCTGGCCGCCATGCTGATCTTCGGCGGCGACGTGATCCGCGGCTTTGCCTTCGCGATCTTCTTCGGCGTCGTCTTGGGCACCTATTCTTCGGTCTTCGTGGCCAAGAACATCGTGCTGATGATCGGTCTTGACCGCAGTGACAAACCCAAGAAGACGGGCAAGAACGAATTCGCCGACGTCGAAGCATGAACAGGGCCCCGCGATGCGGCTGACCGAAGTCACTTACGGCAGTGCAAAGGCGATCGAGGGCTACGGCCCCGGCTTCTTCCGCGTCGCCGGGCATGTGCTGCGCGGCTCCTGCCTCATCACGCCCTGGGATGCCGGTCCCTGGGGCGGCTACGACGACACAGCCACCCCCCTGTCGCTGGGTGACCGGATCGACGTCCTGTTCGTTGGCACTGGCACCAATATTGCCCCGGTCCCGAAGGCCTTCCGCGAGGCTCTGGAAGGGCAGGGGATCGGGGTCGAGATCATGGCCTCACCCACTGCGGCGCGCACTTACAACGTGCTTCTGGGCGAAGGCCGCCGCGTTGCCGTGGCGCTGATCCCCGTCGACTGATCCCGCCACTTTCGTCGCGCAAGTGTCATATCGCTGACGCCCGGCTGTGATCCGGGCTTGCTAAATCCCCGGAATACACTTCCCGTCCGAGGACCCTTGGCGCAATGACCTCCGACTCGATCGCTTCCGATTTCCTGACCTTCGATCAGGCTCCGATCTCGCCTCCGGTCGGCTTCACCTATTCCCACCCCGGCCAGTCGCCCTTCCGCCGCGCGCTGATCCGCTCGGTCGAGTTGATGACGGGCCAGCCCACCTTGCGGCGGCTCTACGTCGATTGGGTGATCTGCGACAAACGCCCGGGCGAGCCTGTCTTCGACGCCGCACTTCGCAAGCTGTCGATCACGCCGCGCATCGCCAGCGGTGCCGAGCATCTGGACCGCGTCCCTGAAACTGGCGGGCTCCTGCTTGTTGCCAACCATCCCTTCGGCGTCGTGGACGGGCTGACGCTTGGCCACATCGGCATGCGGCTGCGCGGCAACGTGCGGATCATGACCAACAGCCTTCTGTGCCGGGTGCCCGAGATCGATCCGCATCTCCTGCCGGTCGATTTCTCGGGTACGCCCGAAGCCCGGCGGCTGACCGGCGAGACCCGTCGCCGCGCTGCCGATCTTCTGGCGCAAGGCAAGGTCGTCGCGATCTTCCCGGCTGGCGGGGTCGCAACTGCGAACCGTCCGCTGCGGGGCCGCGCGGTCGATGCGCCCTGGCATCCTTTCGTCGCGCGGCTGGCCACGATCCCAGGGGTCACGACGCTGCCCCTGAATTTCGCAGGCCAGAACTCGCGCCTGTTCCAGATCGCGAGCCATACGTCCTATCCGTTGCGCGTCGCGCTGATCTTCCACGAAACCCGCCGCCTGATGCAGCGCGCCGTGGACATCACTGTCGGCGCGCCAATCAGCGCCGAAGAACTGCGCCGCTTACCCCGCGACGAGGTCACGATCACGCTGCGCCGCCGGACGATGGCGCTAGCCTCGCCGGCGCTGCCCGAGCCAGACGAACACTACGTCTGGCCCGAGCATATCCGCTGGTAAAACGGGGGCTTATGCCCCCGAAATCTGCCGCGCCTTCTGGACCAGCACTTCGGCCTGCCGGATCGACGCATAGTCGATCAGCCGCCCGTCCAGTGACACCGCGCCTTTGCCTTCAGCCGCCGCCTGCGCCATCGCCTCGAGGATGCGGTTCGCGCGGGTGACTTCGGCCTCGGACGGGCTCATCACCTCGTTCGCAAGGGCAATCTGGCTGGGATGGATCGCCCATTTCCCCTCGCAGCCCAAGACCGCAGCCCGCTTCGCCGCCGCCCGATAGCCATCCGGGTCCGAGAAGTCGCCGAACGGCCCATCCACCGGCCTGAGGCCGTTCGCCCGCGCCGCCACCACCATCCGGGCCAGTGCATAGTGCCACATGTCGCCCCAGTGGACCGCGCGGCTGCCATCCTCGAGTTTGTCGGTCAGCACCGAATAATCCGGGTTCACCCCGCCGATGATCGTCGTCCGCGCCCGGGTCGAGGCCGCATAATCCGCCACTCCGAAGTGGAGGCTTTCATTCCGCTTCGACGCCCCGGCGATCTCGGTGACGTTCTGCATCCCCAGTGCCGTCTCGATGATATGCTCGAACCCGATCCGCTTCTTGTAGCCCTTCGCGTCCTCGATCTGCGTGACCATCATGTCGACCGCATAGACATCCGCTGCGGTGCCGACCTTCGGGATCATGATCAGGTCCAGCCGCTCTCCGGCCTGCTCCACAACATCAACCACGTCGCGGTACATGAAGTGCGTATCCAGCCCGTTGATCCGCACCGACATGGTCTTCTTGCCCCAGTCGATCTCGTTCAGCGCCTTGATGATGTTCTTGCGGGCCTGCGCCTTGTCGTCCGGCGCGACGGCGTCTTCGAGGTCGAGGAAGATCACGTCCGCGTCCGACGCGGCGGCCTTCTCGAACATCTGGGGGGCGCTGCCCGGAACGGCCAGCTCACTGCGGTTCAGGCGCGCGGGCGCCTGCGTGATGACGTGGAAAGACATGTTTGGGCTCCTGAGAGGTAGGAGCTGCACCCACGCATAGGCATCGGCGAAGGCGGCCCCCCTCGTCAAGCCGGAAAATGCGGGGCCTCAGAATTCCCCGCGCGACGCCCGGTTCGCGTAGTAGAAGGCAATCGCCTGCGCGCGGTTCTTCACCGACAGCTTCTCGAACAGGTTCGACAGGTGGAACTTCACCGTATTGGCGCTGATCTCCAGGTCCCGCGCCAGCTCGCGATTGGTCAGACCCTTCGACAGCGCCTCCAACAGCGTCCGCTCGCGCGGGGACAGAGATTCTATCGGGTCCTGCTTCAGCCCCCGTATGTCCAAAAAGGGGAACACCATCTGCCCCTTTGCTACTGCTGCGCAGGTTTCGACCAGCCGGTCCACCGAATCGGAGCGTGAGACGAATCCCGCCGCCCCCACCGCCATCGCCTTGCGGGGGATGTCCCCGGTGTCCTCGGCGTAGACCACCAGTCGCGGTGCATTGGGCTGGGCGCGCAGGACGTCGATCAACCGCGCGCCCCCGAGGGCGGGCAGGTTCCAGTCGATCACCCCCACCTGCACCGGCATCCGCATCACCATGCCAAGGAATCCCTCGGCCGTCGCGGCCGTGGCGACCAGAGAGAATCGGGGGTCCTTCTCGAAGATTTCCGACAGCGCCGTCAGCATCAGCGGGTTTCCATCCGCCAGCATCAGCGTTACCGCTACCACCTTCCGCTCATCGTCCCAAAGCGCCATCAACCCGCTCCTACCTACCCGTTCGGGTGGGGCGTTTCTGTATACCACGGCATATCAACCACTTTGGGTAGGTATAATACCACCCAAATAGATACCCAAAAGCAGGATATACGACTGTTGCGGGATTTGTCGACTGCCGCTTTCCTAAGCGTCAAGGACCAACGTCCAGGCAAACCCCGCGATCCTTTCTTCCGCTGCACCCGGAAGCGTCGCCGGTCCCGCCCAGACGACGGTCCAAACCGTCCAAGGCCTTGGGAGGGGCGCCGCATGACCGACACCGAACTTTTCCCCCAGCTTGTCATCCCCGAGACTTTGGCCGCTGGCCCTGGTCCTGGCAACACCGATGCGCGGGTTCTGGCAAGCTTTGCCAATGCGGGCCTTGCCGACCACATGCAGGCCGACGTCCTGCGCGGAATGATCGAATGCAAGCACATGCTGCGGCGCGTCTGGGGCACGAAGAACACCTACACCTTCGGCGTCGCCGGCACGGGGCGGAGCGGGCTTGACGCGCTTTTCTCCGCCATCCTGCCGGGCGACAGCGTCGTCTGTTTCGTCAACGGCACCTTCAGCGGCATCGACGCCCTGACCGTCCGCACCCGGGCCGCGACCCGTGAGGACCTGAAGGCGAACGCACTTGACCCCAAGCCCGCAAGCGTGACTGTCATCCAGGTCCCGCACGGCCAGTCTGTCAACGGCGACGTGATCGAAAAGGCGCTCGCTCAGCACAAACCGACCTGGGCCACGATGGCACATTGGGAAACCGGGTCGGGCCGGATCAACGACATCCAGGGCTTCTCCGACGCCTGTCTCAAGCACAACGTGATGGGCCTCGTCGACGCCGTCTCCTCCCTCGGCATCGAGGACTTCGCCATCGACGACTTCCCCGGTGTCGTCGGCTGGGCCTCCTGCCCGCAGAAGGGCGTCCTTTGCCTGCCGCTGACCTACGCCCCGGTCAGCTTCACCGACCGCTACATCGCCCATCTGCGCGAAAACGGTTGCTACACCTTCGTCCACAACCCGATCTTCGAGGCCCGCCACTGGGGCATCGTCGACGGCAAGGACGTGGGCGCAGGCACCTACCACCGCACCCATTCGGGCTACGCTGTCGCCGCATTCCACGAGGCGCTGCGGATCAACCTCCAGCATGGCCGCGCCCAGAAGGCCGCCGACTACGCCTTCCACGAGGCCGCCCTGCGCGCCGCCGTGCAGGCTCTGGGCTGTGAGGTCACGTCGAACATGACCAGCCTCGTCGTCCTGAACCTGCCGTCCCAACTGGCTGGCCGCGAGAAGGAATTGGTCCAGAACGCCCGCTCCAAGGGCTTCGGCATCTGGCCGACCCTTTCGGAACCTGTCCAGGTCCGCATCGGCATCCTGAACCAACTGTCCGAAGCCGCGATCACCGAGATCGTGACCCGCTTCGCCGCCGAGATGAACGCAATGGGCGCGACTGTAGACTTGGGTCAGGCGCTGAGCGTGCTGGAAACCCACTACGCCGCCGCCATGGCCGCCGAATAAGGGAGGGATCAGATGGATATCCACGAATACCAGGCCAAGGAAATCCTTGCCAAATTCGGTGTGGCCGTGCCCGCGGGCGCGCTTGCCTACAGCCCCGAACAGGCCGCCTACCGGGCGCGCGAACTGGGGGGCGACCGCTGGATCGTCAAGGCCCAGGTTCACGCCGGGGGCCGCGGCAAAGCCGGTGGCGTCAAGCTCTGCAACTCGGAACATGACATCCACGAGGCGACCGAATCCATGTTCGGCCGCAAGATCGTGACGCACCAGACCGGGCCCGAGGGCAAGGGCATCTACCGCGTCTATGTCGAAGCCGCCGTCGCCTTCAACCGCGAGATCTACCTTGGCTTCGTCCTCGACCGCTCGTCGCAGCGGGTGATGATCGTCGCCTCCTCCGAAGGCGGGATGGAGATCGAGGAAATCTCGGCCTCGCGCCCGGACTCGATCGTGCGCTCCACCGTCGAACCCGCCGTGGGCCTGCAGGAATTCCAGGCCCGCGAGATCGCCTACAAGCTGGGCATCCCCGCCGCACTGACCCAGCAGATGGTCCGCACCCTGCAGGGCTGCTACCGCGCCTTCCGCGATCTTGACGCGACGATGGTCGAGATCAACCCGCTGGTCATCACCGCCGACAGCCGCATCCTCGCCTTGGACGCGAAGATGACCTTCGACACCAACGCGCTTTTCCGCCACCCGCAGATCGCGGAACTGCGCGACAAGTCCCAGGAAGACCCGCGCGAAAGCCGCGCCGCCGACCGGGGCCTCGCCTACATCGGCCTTTCCGGCAACATCGGCTGCATCGTGAACGGCGCAGGTCTTGCGATGGCGACGATGGACACGATCAAGCTGGCCGGGGGTGAGCCCGCCAACTTCCTCGACATCGGCGGCGGCGCCACGCCCGAACGCGTGGCCAAGGCTTTCCGCCTGGTCATGTCCGACAAGAACGTGCAGGCGGTCCTTGTGAACATCTTCGCCGGCATCAACCGCTGCGACTGGGTGGCCGAAGGCGTCGTCCAGGCCCTGCGCGCCGAACCGGTGGACGTGCCTGTCATCGTCCGTCTTTCGGGCACCAACGTCGAGGAAGGCCAGAAGATCCTTGCGCAATCCGGCCTGCCGATCATCCGCGCCAACACGCTGATGGAGGCCGCCGAGCGTGCCGTGATCGCCTGGAAGAACGACCGCAAGCAAATGATGAGGGCCGTCTGATGAGCATCTTTTTCGACCGTTCCAGCCGCGTTGTCGTGCAGGGCATCACCGGCCGCATGGCGCAGTTCCACACCAAGGAAATGCTCGACTACGGCACCAACGTCGTCGCGGGCGTGGTCCCGGGCAAGGGCGGCGAAACCGTCATGGGCATCCCCGTGTTCAACACGATGAAAGAGGCCGTCGAAGTCACCTCCTGCGACACCTCTCTCGTCTTCGTGCCGCCGCCCTTTGCAGCCGACAGCATCATGGAAGCTGCCGATGCGGGTATCCGCTATTGCGTCTGCATCACCGACGGCATCCCCGCACAGGACATGATCCGCGTGAAGCGCTACATGATGCGCTACCCCCGCGAACGCCGCATGGTCCTGACGGGGCCGAACTGCGCGGGCACCGTCAGCCCCGGCAAGGCGCTTCTGGGGATCATGCCGGGCCATATCTATCTGCAGGGCAACGTCGGCATCGTCAGCCGCTCGGGCACGCTTGGCTATGAGGCCGCGCAGCAACTGAAGGACCGTGGCATCGGCATCTCGACCTCCGTTGGCATCGGCGGCGACCCGATCAACGGCTCCTCCTTCCGTGACATCCTTGAACGGTTCGAGGC
>JBKDYO010000051.1:0-4175 GCA_046305855.1 Paracoccaceae bacterium | reverse complement strand
GATGCCCTTGGTCGTGGTGGCCCAGAACCGCTCGGGCAGTTGGGGCTTGCGAGACGGCAGCCGTGAGGTTCCGACCAGCACGGCGGACAGAAGGAACCCGGCAACGGTGCCTGCGAAGAGGACCGGGAAGGAAACGACAGTTAGAAGCGCCGCCGCGATCAGGGGCGAGGCGATCTGCTCGGTATCCTCGGCCAAGCGCATGAGCGACAGCGCCTGAGTATAGTCCGATTCTTCCGGCAGGACTTCGGGGATCGTGGCCTGAAAGGCGGGGGTGAAGCCCGCAGAAGCGGCCTGGAGGAGGAAGATCAGGAGGTAGATCTGCCAGACCTGATCGACGAAGGGGAGCGCGAAAACTACGGCGGCGCGGATCAGGTCAAGTGCAACAAGGAACGCCCGGCGCGGCAAGCGGGAGGCGAGGGCGGCTGCGAGCGGGGCGAGGGTGACGTAGGCGATCATCTTGATCGCAAGCGCCGTGCCGAGCACCGCGCCTGCGTTATCACCGGCGAGGTCATAGGCGAGGAGGCCGAGGGCGACGGTGGCAAGGCCTGTGCCGGTCAGGGCAACGGCCTGCGCGGCGAAGAGACGGCGGAAGATCGGGTTGGAAAGCGGGGCGAGCATGGGGGGAAGGTAGCCCTCGGACGCCAAGCGGCGCAATGCAAAAGGCCCGGTCGCAGCGACCGGGCCAATGGCCTACGGGTCTTGCAGCGTCAGGCCCAGGGACGAAGCGTAGCGTTCTTCTTCTCGAACGAGTCGATGGCCGAAGCCTTTTCCAGTGTCAGGCCGATGTCGTCGAGGCCGTTCATCAGGCAGTGCTTCTTGAAGGCATCGACTTCGAAGTGGAAGGTCTTGCCGTCGGAGGCGGTGACGGTCTGGCTTTCCAGGTCGACCGAGATCCGTGCGTTCGCACCCTTGCGGGCGTCGTCCATCAGGTGATCCACGGCCTCTTGCGGCAGGACGACGGGCAGGATGCCGTTCTTGAAGCAGTTGTTGAAGAAGATGTCGGCAAAGCTGGTGGAGATCACGCAGCGGATGCCGAAGTCCAGAAGCGCCCAGGGGGCGTGTTCACGGCTGGAACCGCAGCCGAAATTATCCCCGGCGACAAGGATCTGCGCGGCGCGGTAGGCAGGTTGGTTCAGCACGAAATCCGGGATTTCCTTGCCGTCCTGCGTGAAGCGCATCTCGTCGAAGAGGTTCTTCCCCAGACCCGAGCGCTGGATCGTCTTCAGGAACTGCTTGGGGATGATCATGTCGGTGTCGATGTTCACGAGCGGCATCGGGGCCGCGACGCCAGTGAGGGTGGTGAATTTTTCCATGTGCGTCTGCCTTCGTCTTTGTCAGGAATGCTTGATCGGTTCGGGGCGGGTCGGGCGGCGGCCAAGGACCCAATCGTAAATCTGGGCGATCTGTTCAGCCCGGCGGGGCCAGGTGAAGAGGTCTGTCACGCGCAGGCGGGCGGCCTGGCCCATGCGGGCGGTCTGGGATGGTTCGGCGGCCATGGTCTCCAGCGCCGCGCGCAGGGCGGCCGTGGTGCCTGCGCGGTCGGTCAGCGGGACCTTGATGCCAACTTCGGGCGTCACGAGGTCGGCCGGGCCGCCGTAGTCGACGACCAGGGGGGCGAGGCCCAGCGCCATGCCTTCCAGCACCGCGCCCCCGCCGAATTCGCGGATCGAGGGGAAGGCGAGGACATGGCAGCGGGCGGCCACGTCCTGCACTTCTTCGTGCTTCAGCCAGCCGTGAAAGGTGATGCCGGGCAGGCCCTTGGCCTGGTCTTTCAGGGCGGAGGTGAGGGGACCGTCGCCGATGAGGTGCAGCTCCAGTTTCCCTGCTTCGACCAACGGGCGGGCGGCGTCGATCAGCATGCCAAGGCCCTTCAAGGGGACGAAGCGGCCGATGAAGCAGGCTTTCAGGATGCCGGGCTCGGGTGTGGCTTGGCGGAAGAAGCGGGTCGGGTCGATGGCGTTTTCGGGAAGGTAGATCGCTCTGTCGAGCAGGGCTTGCGGGATGTCACCCCGGGTGAATTTCGACGCGTAGAGGATCGCGTTGCAGGCGCTGAGCATGGCTTTGCGGCCGGGGAAGACCTTGAGGAGTCCCCGGAAGCGCGACAGCCATTCGCCTTCCTGCTTCTGTTCGGCCTCGAACCCCTTGGGCCAGGGGACCCCGCCGTTCAGGGGGCCAAGGATGAAGGGCACACCCGCCTTGCGGCATTTCGCGGCCAAGGAGCCGGTCGCGACGGGCGACAGGGGCGTGATCCGGTGGACAAGGTCGTAGTCGCCACGCTTCAGCGCCGGGCCGAACTCCTGCCAGACCTTTCGCTCGAACCAGGGGTAGGTCAGGCTGTTCACCGCCTGGACGACGGTCCAGCCCCGGCTTTCACCCATCCGCAGGATCTGGGAGAGCTTCCAGGCCGGGGCCGCGATGGCCTCGGTGTCGATGGACGTGAAGTCGGTGCCCTCGACCCAACCCTTGCGCAGGATGGCGTCGCGGTTGCGGACTTGCGTGACAAGGTGGACGTCGGCCACGCCGCGCAGCGCTTCGGCCAGGGACCAGCCGATCAGCGGGACAGAAACCCATTCCGGGTTCGCCGCCTCGGCAATGACCAGAACGCGGGGCCGACGCGCGGCCCCGCTGATGACGGCATCCGGGGACGCCGCCTGTTGCATCAGACCGTCTCGCCCATCATCTCGCGGACGTCCGTCAGGTGCCCGGTGATCGCCGCCGCCGCCGCCATCGCGGGCGACATCAGGTGGGTGCGGCCACCGCGACCCTGACGGCCTTCGAAGTTGCGGTTCGAGGTGGCGGCGCAGCGTTCGCCGGGGGCCAGCTGGTCAGGGTTCATCGCCAGGCACATCGAGCAGCCGGCAAGCCGCCATTCGAAACCGGCGTCGAGGAAGATCTGGGCGAGACCCTCTTCCTCGGCCTGCGCCCGGACCAGGCCCGAGCCCGGGACGACCATCGCGCGCTTCACGGCGATCTTCTTGCCCTTCAGGATCGCCGCTGCAGCGCGCAGGTCCTCGATCCGGCCGTTGGTGCAGCTTCCGATGAAGACCGTGTCGATGGCGATGTCGGTCAGTTTCTGGCCCGGCTGCAGGCCCATGTAGTCGAGCGAGCGCTGTGCGGCCTCAACCTTGCCACCGGTGAAGCTTTCGGGGGCCGGGACGACGTCGGTGATCGGCAGGACGTCCTCGGGCGAAGTGCCCCAGGTGACGACGGGGGCGATGTCCTCGCCGCGGATCGACACGACCTTGTCGAAATGCGCGCCTTCGTCGGTGAAGAGGGTCTTCCAATAGGCCAGTGCGGCCTCCCACTTTGCACCTTTCGGGGCGTGGGGGCGGCCCATGCAGTAGGCAAAGGTCTTCTCATCGGGGGCGATCAGGCCCGCGCGGGCGCCACCTTCGATGGCCATGTTGCAGACGGTCATCCGGCCTTCCATGGAAAGCTCGCGGATCGCCTGGCCGCAGTATTCGATCACATAGCCGGTGCCGCCGGCGGTGCCGGTCGCTCCGATCACCGACAGGGTGATGTCCTTGGCGGTGACGCCGGGGCGCAGGGACCCTGTGATCTCGACCTTCATGTTCTTGCCCTTGCGCTGGATCAGCGTCTGGGTGGCGAGCACATGCTCCACTTCGGACGTCCCGATCCCGTGCGCCAGCGACCCGAAGGCCCCGTGGGTCGCCGTGTGGCTGTCGCCGCAGACCACGGTCATGCCGGGAAGGGTCCAGCCCTGTTCGGGGCCGACGATATGGACGATGCCTTGCCGGACGTCCGACACCGGGTAGTAGTTGATCCCGAAATCCTTTGCGTTCTTGTCCAAGGCCGCAACCTGGATGCGGCTGTCCTCGGTCATTGTCGCGGCATTGGCGCGGTCCAGCGTGGTGGGGACGTTGTGGTCCGGCACGGCAATGGTCTTTTCCGGTGCGCGGACCTTGCGGCCGGTCATCCGCAGGCCTTCGAACGCCTGGGGGCTGGTCACTTCGTGGACGAGGTGCCGGTCGATGTAGAGGAGGCAGGTGCCATCCTCGGCCTGATGAACGACATGGTCGTCCCAGATCTTGTCATAAAGGGTACGCGGAGCGGTCATGGCTCTCACCTTTGGTTCGGGATGGCTTGGAAGGGATCGGCAGGCGCGAGACGGAATCCGTCAGGCGCGGGCGAGGACATTGCGGGTCATGCCGAAG
>JBKDYO010000050.1:0-8782 GCA_046305855.1 Paracoccaceae bacterium | reverse complement strand
GGGTAGTGGACAAAACATGGGGGTCCTCGTCGTCTCTCCTGCCCGTGTTAAGGTAAGTTCTTTGCGAGGAGGGCTGCCATGGACGTGCGCATTACGGTCGAAACGACCTTCGATAATGGTCAGAAGCGCATTCATCAGCTTGACGGCATTTCGCGACCGTACCGGGTGACCTGCCCAGAAGGATTCGGGCTGCGCCTCGAGGATGGGAAGAGGGTTGTCGAACAGATTCAGCAGGCAATTCTTTGCGATCAGGTTGAGGAAATCACCCGTGAAGGCCGCATCTGCCCTGCTTGTTCCTCGGTTCGCGCCATCCATGACTATCGCACGCGCGACTTGGACACGCTCTTTGGCCGGGTTCGCGTCAAGGCTGCTCGCTTGCGCCGCTGTTCCTGCGATGCCAAGGGTGGGGCGACCTCAAGCGGGCCGCTCTTTCCATTGGCCTTTTTCTTTCCAGACCGCGCTACCCCGGAGTTTCAGCGGCTCCATGCCGAGCTTGGGTCCCGGCACTCCTTTCGCGAAGCCGCACGACTGATGAAGAGCTTACTGCCCTGCCAACCACCCCATCATACCACTGTGCGCGGCCGGTTGGGTCGGATCGCCGATAGGTTGGAGCGCAGCCGCAGCACTTCAAGCGACCCCATAGATGAGACGCCAAAAGGCGGTCTGACAGTTTTTCTGGACGGCGCCCACATTCGCTGTCGGCCGGAGTATCAGCAGCGACACCTGGATCTTGTCGTCGGCAAGCTCGAAAACAGGCATATGTCCCGGCGATTTGGCATGGTCGTCAATGCAACAGCGTCGCCACGCAATCGGATGCGCGATGAGCTCTCGGCCTTTGGATGGAAGCCAGGGCGTCTGTTGACGGTCATCTCTGACGGCGAGCCGGCCCTTCCGAACCTCATCCGCAATGCCGTCTATGGCGACGGAACAGTGAAGCATATCCTCGACTGGTGGCACATCTCGATGCGCGTGCGGCATGTCGAGGCAGCCGTTCAAGGCTTGCTCCAATCACAAGGGTTTACAGGCAATCCGGTGCTGTTTCAGCGGCCTGCAAAAAGTCTTCGTTGGTGGCTGTGGCACGGCAGGGCAAGGGTCGCAGAAACCTACCTGAACGGGCTGATGCACGACTGCGCCCGCCTCGCGACTGAACCTTTGGCGGTCCGGACCGCTGCCGCGCGCGTGCAGGCCCGCTGCGAGACGCTCTACACCTATCTCGCGAATAACATGGAATCCCTTGTCGACTATGGGCGCCGGTACCGAAGCGGACTGCCGATATCATCATCTCGTGCTGAGGGTGCAGTCGATGACGTTGCCAATGCCAGAATGGGAAAGCGCAGAAGGATGAGATGGTCACCGAAAGGGGCTCACAGAGTTGCCGTCACAAGGGCCGCTGTCCTCGACGGCCGCCTGACAGTCCAAATCAACAGACGCGCTTTATGACCCCCACCTTTTGTCCACTCCCTCCGCTTCAAGGCAAGTTCAGCTGCAACAGCACGAAAAAAGAAGGAGTGAAGCACGCCCTTGACCCACGACTGACACGAAATCCATAATGAAAGGTGGGTCAATTCTCGATGGAAAACCCGGGTCACTTCTCAGTGGAAATCAACAGCCGGACGGGGCATGATCGTATCATAAGGCACTCTCCCGATGCCGTTTCATGATTTCGAGCACGGTGCTTTTGCTGATAGCGAGATCGCGGGCGATCCAGCGGTAGGATAGTCCCTCCGCGACGGCTGTGGTGACCTTGTCGGCGAGCTTGTCAGATTTGGGGCGATGGCCTGGCTGACGGCCCAGTTTCTTTCCTCGTGCTCTGGCGGCAGCGAGGCCTGACTTCACCCGCTCGCTGAGCAAGTCGCGCTCGAACTGGGCAATGCCGGCCAGGAGGGTCGCCGTCATCCGCCCATGCGGGGTGTTCAGTTCGAAGGTCATTCCGCTCATGGCGACGACGGATACCTCCCAGGCGGTGAGCCGATGCAGGGTATCGAGAAGGTCCTGCGTTGACCGCCCCCAACGCGCGAGCTCCGTCACCAGAACGGCGTCGATCTTGCGGGCTTGGGCCAGCTCGATGAGCTGGTTCCGCGCGGTCCGGCTCGCCACGGTGCCTGAGGCGGTTTCCTTGAATACACCGACCAACTCGTATCCGCCACGATCGGCGAAGGCTGTCAAATCATCCATCTGACGTTCGCAGGACAGATCTGACGTGGCGACCCGGGCATAGAGGGCAGCGCGCTGTCCCAATTGGACTTCCTCAAGATTTCCAGTTGCAAGTCACTGATTTTGCTGGTACGAACTGTGTCCTGATTAGACTAATGATTAAAAGGGACACTTTCAATGCCAGCGGCATGTTGATCTTTTCCTTTTCTCATCCGAAGCTCGAAATTCCGACCTTTTCTACTGGAAACTCAGATGATCTTGCGAACCGCAACCTCCTCGGATCTGCCTTGGCTCCGGGATCTCTGGGAGCACCCCGAGAACGGGATGTTCCTGACGCCCTTCTCCGGAACGGACGCCGAGGCCGCAATCGAAGCCGGAGATCTCTACGTCTGGGAGGAGGGCTCAGAGCTGATGGGCTTTGCCAAAGTCGTCAGTTGGGTGCCGCGCAGCTTCGGGATCTCTGAACTGGCCGTAGGCCAGCAAGGTCGGGGAACGGGCAGGGCGATGCTGACCGTGCTCGTAGATCATCTGTTTTCGGGGAGAGAAGCCCATCGCCTCAGCCTCGATGCGGCGTCAGACAACTGGCGAGCCATCCGCCTTTTTCGCAAGCTCGGCTTTGTCCAGGAGGGGGTGTACCGTCAGTGCTGGCAGCGTCCGGACGGCATCTGGGTGGATTGTCCACATTTCTCCCTGCTGCGCCAAGAATGGGATTCCCGATCAGTGAGATCGGGCAGCCGAGGTCGCGAGGCCTCCTGAGACTGTCAAAGCGCATCTGGCGCGGTCATCGGATGCACCGAACCTGGGCGTCAGTCTGCTGCCCAGCTTTCCCGGACGCTCCAACACTGTTCTTCATTCGGCTGGACTGCTTCGAGACCTGGGTAGAAGGTTGCGCCTTCGTCAGGTGGTAGCAGGAGACCAACAGTTACATCGCCGACTGTCGAATTTGCAGGAAGTGGCCAACTTGGCGTCGGCATCAGACAAGGACGTTGATGCTCAACATCGATCAGGAAACCGCCGGCCAGTTTGCTTCCGCTCATCGAACCGCGGTCATCTGCAATCCGGAAGCGCCGATCCACGTTCAGTCTGTCCAGCTCCACGATTCCTGCCGACCTGGTCGCTGATACAGCCTTCCGACCAAGCGCTTCCCACTCCCAGCTCCTTTCGACAAACGGGTACGTCGCCCACCCAATCACCGCCGGTGGCAAAACAGTCAAAGCGAGACCTACCGCAATGGTCGAAGTCCAGTCCTGGGTGACGGCGCACCAGAACCAGTCACCCCGCCGTCGGAAAGTCCGGATCGCACCGGGTGGAATGGTCTGTTCGCTCACACGAGCATCCTGCGCACCAACCATCGACTGTAGCTCATTACATTAAGGTGGCTCGCATCGCAACGGATTCGGCGAAGGATATCATTTGGCGCCCCTCGGATGGGCCCACATCTTGCTCACGGTGGAAAACAGGGTGGCTCAGAAAGCATGGCGTAAGATTAGCCCCATCCGGCAGCAGACACCAGGATCTCGCCCTTGTTGGACTGAAAACAGGATGCTGGACGACCTGGCTTTGGCATGAGCTAACCGAGCAGGGCTTCCCGATGGTCTGCCTGGCTGATCAGTGGGACCCATTGCTTCTGTGGCGCACCTCGATCACCAGTGACCTCTTGGCAAGTGCTCCGATCATGCCGTCTGCTGCGGATAGGTTGCGCCTGTCGAGGTTTGCATCCCATTCGTCGAGAAGCACCAGCTCCGGAAGAGCCGTCATTGCGCAAAGAGCGCCGAGCTTCTGCTCCCCCGTTGAAGCAGCCTTGTCCAATGAGAGCGACAGGTCGGAATGGCCCGGCAGGTAGAAGGCGTCCTTTCCGTACCGCTCTTTCAGGGTCAACAGGAACGTGGTCTTGCCTGCTCCGTTCGGACCGGTCACCAGAATGCGGGCACGTTCTCGACGGGTGATGAGCCCGTCGACGTCTGTCGCTGTCAGAGGGGTGCCTCCAGGTTGGGACGACAGGGCAACGGACGTGCCCGGTTCCGGCGGCAGCGCGTCCTCTGGTTCGCGGAAGAAGCCCGCCAGAACCATAAGCTGACCCCGGATCCGGCTCCAGCCATAGATCCCGACGCAGAGCTCGTTCAGCGAGAGCAAAATCTGGAACACGCGGGGTGCAATGACCAGCAGGGCCGCGAGTTGCGCGGGATCGTCTTTCCGGCCTATGGCCAGCACAAGAAGGAGGGCTGACGCCGGGATCAGAGACACGAGGGCGATGGCAAGTTGTGTGACGGACTGGATGCCGATGCTGCGAGTGAAGGCCCCTGCGTAGCTGTTGAGACGTGTTCCAAGAGCCGCAGTCCAGTTGGACGCGGTCACGGCGTTTCCGATCGCCAGATTGGGCCAGAGGCTTGCTCCCTGCGCCGCAAGCCCTACCCTTGCCTCCTCGGCAGCGGTTTCGACAGTTGATGTTCGAGGCCCCGAATATCGGGTGATGGCGAGACAGCCCGCAAAGCTCGCAAGCCAGGCTGCCGCCAGTCTCCAGTTCGTCACCAGGGCAACGGCAAACACTGTGAGGCCGGCGTTCAGACCGGACGCCATGAGAGAGACAACATAATCGCAGAATTCCGCCAGTACCGCTGGCGCCGTGTTGGAGAAGATCGCCGTGCGTTCCGCTCCAACACCCCTGAGCGGATAATGGCGCGGCCGGAAGGGGTGGCGGGCGACGGCCAGATCGATGACATAACGGAGCACGGCCAGGTACCACCTCTGGAAGAGGAAGTCCGCCAGTATCCCCAGAAGATAGGGCAGCACCATGCAGAGGCCGAAGCCGGCGAAGAACTGCATGGCGACCACGGGCTGGCCAATGGACCCGGCGGCCCGCGCAAGAAGTAAAACTGAAAGTGCCACGCTTATCTGCTGCACCACAAGAAGAACAGTACCAGCAAGGAAGCCGGATTGGGCAAGCAGAGCCCGAACACCAGGAAGCTTTTCACGGTTCACGGCTTTTTCTCTCGTCACCGGAGGTCAGTTTCAGGCACCCTTCTTCAGCTCAGGAGCATATCCCCGGGGCTGCAGGCCATCCGCCGGCGCTCTTCGGGTGCGATCTCCCGGAAGTAGCGTTCAAGGTTGTTGCCACCCCAGAACCGCGCCTCCTCGCCCGTCGAGAACTGGCCGGTACCCACCGCCGTCCCGCTCTCAGGCTCGAACCAGGTGAACGCGGACCTCCCGCTGCGCCCGTCGCTGCAGCTGAACTCCGCAAGCCCAAGCCCCATGAAGCTCCGCCGCCAGTTCCCCTCGCAGATCACCCCAGTCGTGGATTCCACCGCGAAGGACCCGGAATCCACACCGAACGAGGCACCCCGCAGGATCTCGCCCGTCGCTTCGACACAGACCACCATTGGCGAGCAGTTCATCGTCGAAGGATCGCAGGCAGGAACCTCTCCCCATGCACTACCACTCCACAGGGCAGTAACCGCAAAGGCTGCCCATAACGCGATCTTTCCCGATCAGTCGCGACGGGCTTGATCAAGGCGTCTCAGCCCGGCCTCCCCTGTGCCTGCGGCGCGGTCACGCCCGCCGGGCAGAACTGTAACAAAGACAAATGGCATTTCCTGCTACCTTTACAAGGCTATCGCTAC
Source organism: Paracoccaceae bacterium (assembly GCA_046305855.1). GTDB lineage: Bacteria > Pseudomonadota > Alphaproteobacteria > Rhodobacterales > Rhodobacteraceae > Tabrizicola. The sequence goes on along the minus strand of JBKDYO010000050.1, from coordinate 3,011 downwards.
GCTGGCAAAAGGTGGGATGCTGATGCCGGGACGCTTGATATCAGATGACTTCCGCGAGCATCCCTGAAAAAAAATGGCTTGCAAGCGTTCAGTTCGCTCGGCAGCCATCCGTGCGCCGGCAGCAGTGCAAAAGCCTCCTGCGAGCTTCAGGAGTTTGGTCTGGAAGTGATCCAGTGCGTATGCAGCGTCGTCGAGTGGTCGATCATCCGCCGCTGGATCGAGGGCGTCGCAAATCGAAATCCTGCGCATGCCAGCCACGTAAAAGCACCGTGCTATGCCAACAAATCCCATCGCGTCCAGGCGATCGGCGTCTTGAAGCACCCTTGCTTCCAGACTGACAGGCGCAATTCCCGCCGAAAAGCTGTGTGCTTCAATAGCATGGCAGACCTGTTCGATCCGCTCATGCTTCCACGATTTACCATCCAGCACCCTGCGTGCCTTAGCTGCCGCAAGACGGGATGCCGACCTGCGTTGCGGTGAGCCCTTGTCTATCCATATGCAGTCGTGCAGCAGCGTTGCGGCAAGCAGAATCTCCAGATCGCCGCCTTCATATCTGACTATCTTCTCAACGTTCCGCCAGACGCGCAGGAGATGGGCCACATCATGCGCACCGTCCTGCTCATCGAATGCATAAGGCAGAAGGGCTTCGGCAAGATGAGGTGAAGAAAAGTGATGATGCATTATGTATTCCGATCCTGCGTTGCTTCGGGCCACTTGTGATCAACTGTGCTTTTTTCCGACTTCTCCAGCGCGGAGCAGCGGGGCAGGGGCCATCGCTGGCCTGTTCCCGCGCATGGCCGCTACTTCGGCGGGTTGACCCATATGGCGCAGTAGCTGCTTCCGTCGCTCCGCTTGATGATCTGTCCACCTGCGATGCCGCAGTAGACGCCGGGATATCTGCCGAACCCGTGGGCGTCGCCGCGGCCGATGAGCCAGAAGGTTGCCAGCGCGCTGAGGAGGGCGCCCGCCGCACCAACAGAGACGAACCACACCCAGAACCCCCGAAGTGGCGCCAGGCCTGCCTGCGGGCCTCTCCGGCCGCCTGTGCGAGGTTGCGCGCCGCTTTCAGGCTTTCGGCATGGGAGGCCTCGATCGCTTCCCTTGCCGCGCCCTTCGCCGCTTCCAGCGAATGGGCCCGCACATCCAGCGCCGCCTTCGCGAGATCATGCTGCAGCACCCGCTGCACGGTCGTGCCGGTCTTCTGCATGTCTGCCACTGCCTGCACGACCCGCGCGTTCAGCGCCTCCGCTTCTTCCCGGTTCAGGCAGGTGCGCCGCAGCTGATCCATCTGCCGCCAGATCAGCGTGCTCTCGTCGGCAAGGATCTCGAAGGGGTCTTTCATACCACTCATGCCTCGCCTCTCCCTGTCCCGCTCCCCGCCCCCTGCGCCATCCGGTCGAGATCCGCCAGAAGGCCCGCGATCTCCTTCTGGTCGATCTCACGGGTGACATACTTCCGCAGCACCGTGGCGAGCCGGGCGGCGCTTTCCGGGGATCTCAGTGCCTCGGTGAGAGTTACCGATCCCACGATGATCTTGCGCCGTGTCTCCGACGCACGCTGCCTGATCCTGAGGCGGGCCAGACGGTCTTCGGCCTCGGCGATCTGCTGTGTGATGGTCCGGCTCGTGCGGCTCGGTATGGTCATTCGCTGGCGCTCATCTGCAAGGAAGGGGTGGCCGTGGCAGGGAGGACAGGATCACGGATCCTGCGTGTCCGTCGCGCCGCTGTCGGTCACGGCGTCCGGGGTAACGTTCTGCGGGCTCTCCTCGGAGGCGCTGACAGGGAAGGTCACACCTTCGGTGAGGTAGCGGGCCGGGCAGCGGGTCTGCATGTAGGCGGCGAGCGTCTCAGATCCGTTGAGAGTATCGGCGGCAATCTCGCGGCAGATAGCCTCCTCTGAAGCCAGTTCAGCTGGCCCTGCTGCGTCTGTCCCGCCGCTGAGGAGGAAGGCCGCATAAAGCACGGTTACGATGCTGACGGCGGCAGCGGTGATGGTCATACCATTCATGAGGCACCTCGTTAACGGTTGCAGTCTTGAGCGGACTGGGCCAGGCCGTCAACACGAAGTGCCCATACAAACGCCAGGGCGTTTGTGTAGGCAAAGGGGAGCTGCACACCCCTTTGAACCCCGCGAAGGAGCCCCCACCGGTCATAGCGATCTATCATCTCCGTGCCACGATGATCTCCCGCTCGGCAGGCCGCAGCTCCACCGCCGCAGCCGCCGCGCGGATCGAGGATCACCGCACCGGCCTCTCCTTCGACTACCGCGCCCGCAGCGGTGTCGATCATGTCGAGATCCTCGCTCCCGCGCGGGCCGGGCCTCGCCTACGCCGGCGCGACCCAGCGGGGCCCCGCGCTGGAGGCGGGGCGGCAGACAGCGCGAGAAGCTGGCCTCGACGAACCTTCCGCCGACCACGCTCACGGCCTTGCCAGCCGTCTCCGCTCCGCTCGGGAGGCACGCCAGAACCAGCACGCCCGCTCCGCGCCCGAAGTCGCGCCCCAGCCCGACGCTTCCCGTAGTCTTGCGGACCGCCTCCGCGAGGCCGCAAAGGGCGTGGAGCCCGGTGCCTATGCAGACCGCGCCGCACAGTGCCAGATGGACCGTCTCGAAGAAGACCGGCAGCGGGCCCTCGACGACGAACGCACCAAGGATCAGCAGCGCCAGCAAACCCACGAGCGCACATAGGACCGCGATGACGGCCACGAACTCTAGCAGAAGAGCGCCCGCGAAGGGATTGTTGTATTATCGGATTGTGGCGGGCAAGTGTTGTCGGAGATATGCGGTGGAGGGTTGAGTGATGGCGCGTCGTGATCCGTTCCGAGGCCATCGGTTCCCAAAGGAAGTGATCTTGCTGGCGGTGCGCTGGTACTGCCGCTATCCGCTGTCCTACCGCGACGTGCGCGACATGCTTGCCGAGCGCGGGATCACGGTGGATGCGGCCTCGATCCATCGCTGGGTGCGCAAGTTTGGCCCCGAGATCCGCAAGCGTGCCCGGAGCCGCCACCGCGCTT